>NZ_AP019779.1:1263125-1581250 GCF_019669925.1 Methanobrevibacter arboriphilus | reverse complement strand
ATTATTATAAACTATTAACTATAACATATAACAGTAATAAAATATAGAAATAAATATTATTTATATAATAAAATAATAATAAATTGTAATAATATAATAATAAAGATATTGTTTACATTAAAAAAGGATAAGAATAAAAATAAAATAAAAACAATTTAAGAATAATCTAAAAAAATAATAAAAAAGATAATAAAAAAATAACATAAAAATAATGCAAAAAATATAAAACGATTAAAATAATAAAAAAACAATGAAAATAATATAAAAATAATGCAAAAAAATATAAAAAATATAAAACGATTAAAATAATAAAAAAACAATGAAAATAATATAAAAATAAAATATTAATAATAAGATATTAATGATAAGACCTTAATGGTAAGATATTGACAGTAATATATTAAAAATAAAACTAATCTTTTCCAATTATTTGTTCTTGAATCTTTTTATTAATTTTATCCCTAGCTTGACCCCTAATTTGAGCATCTATTTCAGCTTCAATTTTTTCATTAATTTTTCCTTTAATCTGTTCTTGAACTTGTTTTTCAACTTCAGCTTCTACTTTACCTTTAATCTGATCTTGGATTTCAGCTTGGATTTCAGCTTTAATCTTTCCTTTAATTTGTTCTTGAATTTCTTTATCAATGCTACCCATACAATCACCTATTAGTAATAAAATAATATTAACTATCAGTATAATTTTCATAATATATATATTTTATTAAATAATAATTTATTAATAATAATAGATTTTATTCATTGAATAATGATTTATTTTAGTAAATATTAAATACAAAATGAAAATATTCAATTTAAGATAAAAAAAATTCAGTTAAAAATATAAAAAATATAGAATATTATAGAAAATATAAAAATATAGGAAATATAGAAATCATAGAATATATGGAAAATATAAAAGAAAATAAGAATAAAAAAGAAATAAAAACTAAATTAATCAATAAATAAACTAACTACTCAAAGATGAATATAAACAAAGATGATTATAAAATTCTATAATATGAACCTTCAGCACATGATTTACAAAGAGATTTTCCACCAATAATAATCTGTTTTCCATCCATTACTTTTTCATTGCATGAAACACAAAAGACTTTATCTCTAGGGCTTCCTGGTAACTCATTCTCATTTAAAATAATTTCAACAGGTTGTAAACTAAATAGTTCATCACTAGGAGTTTTTTTGAACCTTTCAATCATTTCTTCAGTAGTTTCATCTCTTTTTTCTTTAGAATTTGCATCAAGATCAGTAACTCTAAAAGATTCCCCAGTGGAAATCTTATAAAAAGAAGCTGCAAATTTACCATAATTCATTTGTTTTAAAGACCTTTTACCCATAGAACATCCAGTTACAGCTTGAACAGCATCAGACATACACCTATCAATCTCCAAAAAAACAATCAAATCTTTATTTTTTTGATTTAGTTCCATTCCTAATTTTCCAAGTGCATAAATAGCTAATTTTGTACCTATTACAATTCCGCCACAAATATCTCCATGAAATTTACCTGCTTTTTCCAATTGTTCTTCAAAAATTTCTTTATTATCAATGATATTCATATTAACACCAAACTATAATTATTTTAAAAATTTACTATTTAAAAACTTAGTATATTACTCTTTAAAAAAATCAAAATCAAAGAAAGAATTACTTTTAATAGGAACACAAATTTTTCTATTATTGGAAAGTTCTAATAGTTCTAAATCAATATTATAAAGAAATTTAAGAGTTTCCTCTGTTATAACATTTTCAGGAGTTCCAAAATCAATTAAATGTTTATTTTTCATTATAGCTACTTTATTAGAAGATATAAATGCATGATCTGGAAAATGAGAAGACATTAAAATGGTCAAACCTTTTTTTGAAAGATTATCAATAATTTCTAAAAATCTAACTTGATTTCCAAAATCTAAATGAGAGGTAGGTTCATCTAAAATAAGTAAATCAGGTTCTTGAGCCAAAACTCTAGCTAAAAAAACCAACTGTTTTTCCCCACCACTTAAATTAGTATATTCCCTATCAGCCATATGTAATATATTAAGGTTTTTTAAAACATTTTCAGCTATTTTAATATCTTTTTCTCCTGGAGACTCAGTTAATCCAAGATAAGGAGATCTACCCATTAAAATTACATCAAGAACTGAAAATGGAAAAGTCGGAATATGTCCTTGAGGTATATATCCAATAACTTTTGCTATATCTGTAAAACTAAGTGATTTTAATGGATTTCCTTTTAAAATCACTTCACCTGATTTAAGATTATTTAAACCATTTAAAGATTTTAATAAAGTAGTTTTTCCAGTTCCATTGGGTCCTAAAACACATAAAACATCTCCTTTAGATATACTAAAGCTTATATCCTCAAAAACATTATTTTCATTATCATAAGAAAATGAAGCATTTTTAATTTCAAGTATTTTATCCATAAAGATCACTTTTAATAAAAAATTTCAATAAATTTTCTATATTCATAAGCTAATGCCATTCTGAATAACCTTTTCTAAGTAAATATAAGAATATTGGAACTCCAATAATTGCAGTTAAAATTCCAATTGGTATTTCAATAGATATAACTGTTCTCGAAATTGTATCTATAAGTAAAAGAAAGCTAGCACCAATACTTAAACTAGCTGGAAGCAGTACTTTATGATTAGGACCAACTACCATACGGGATATATGAGGTATTAAAAGACCAACCCAACCAATTATCCCACTAATAGAAACTGCCGCAGCTGTTACTAATGTAGCAGCGATAATTATAATAAATCTTAGTCTTCCAGGATTTACACCAAGAGATTGAGCTTCTTCATCTCCCATAGCTAAAATATTTAGTCTCCATCTTAACATTAGAAGTATTGTTGCCCCAATAACAATAGGAACTATAATAACATATAATCTATCTATATTTACATCTACTAAACTTCCCATCAGCCAATAAACAATTTGAGGAAGTTTATCAGTCGGGTCTGCTATAAATTTGGCTCCTGAAATTAATGCATTGAAAAAAGCAGATATTGCAACACCACATAAAACTAATACAAGTATTCCTCCAGATTTATAACTTTTAGAAATTAAATATGTTATTGAAACTGAAATAAGTCCAAAAATAAAGGCAAAAACTTGAATCATCCAATTCCCTGCAGCTAATAAAATTGCAATACATGCCCCAAAACCAGAACCTGCAGACACACCAAGTATATCTGGAGATACTAGTGGGTTTTTAAAAATTCCTTGAAAAGCTGCTCCAGCTATAGCAAGTGATGCTCCAACTAACATAGCAGCTACAATTCTAGGAAGCCGAATATTAAAAACTATAGAGGTTATAGATGGTGAAACTGCTAAATTTGGATTTATAACACTTAATAATGTTAATACTACATCATTTGGAAAAATTGGAAATCTTCCTACAAAGAAGGAAAGAAAAAATAAAAAAATTGGTAAAAATATTAAAATAACTAATGCAAAATATTTATTAGGAATACTTTTATTAAGAACATGTTTATTAGGAACATTCATTATATCTTAGCCAATTATTCTGTTTTTTAAACTCTGCTGAATTTTTTAGTTATTTGAAAGCTTTTAATCCTTTGAAAGTTTAATTTGAAATTTTTATTTTTATTTTTATTTTCAATATTACTTTTATAATTACAATTAATACTAATATTAATATTATAACTTAATATTAATTATAATACTACTTTTAATATTATATTTAATACTAACTTTAGTACTATATTTAATGTTTTTATTTAAAAATCAAAGAATATCTTCCTATTTTATCATAAAATCCAAGAGATTATTCGATATTACATAGTTTTACTATAGATATGTATTTTTACTTTTAAATAATATAATATTTTTTTAAATAGGAGTAATATTATGATTTTTAAAAAATTTAGAGAATATTTTAATATATTCAATATAACTACACAAAACATAGTATTTTTATATATTAATAGAGTATCAGATTATATACAATAATATAGCTATTTTTAGTTCAAAATAACTATTTAAATTAGTAAAACTATTTTTAAATTAATATAAATTGATATAGATTAATTTAGACTAATTTAGATTAATTTAGATTAATTTAATATTAATTTAATTATCTTTAGATTGATTTGATTATTTTTAGAGGATTTAATTATTTTTAGATTAATAGGAAAGTTAGTATCTCTTATTCCGATATGAATAAAAATACATATCAAAATAATGTATAAACTTCTTTCTATATAAACCTACCCAAATAGCACATTTAATGATAAATATATCTTATAAAAAAAATAAATAATTATAATAATTGATAAATATTAAATTATAATAATTAATTCATAATAATTGACAAAAAATTATTAAGACTGTTATTAAAATATCTAATAATTTCATTAAAATATCAAAAATAAGAAAAAGTGATACTTTGAAGTTAACAAGAAATATTAATGCGATTAGTTATAAAAACGGGAAAAACGTTCAAAATTCTGAAGAAATAGTATATGATGAAATAACTAACCTGAAGATTAATAATAAGCATATATATAATTTTTCAAGTATAAATAATTCCCTTGAAGATTTTGCAACAGGGTATATGATAGGAGAAGGGATTATAAAAAATTCAGAAGAAATAAAAAAGATAAAGATTAATGGAATGAATATAGATGTTGAAATAGACAATTATAATGAAAAAAAAGATTTAATTCTTCCATCAGATAGTGCTGGTGGTTGGAGGTCAAAAATTAATGCTATACCTCCAATAAAATCTGATTTGAAAGTTGAAAAAGATGAATTACTTTTAAATATAGAAAAACTTAGAAAAAATGCTAAGATATGGCAAAAGACTGGTGGAACTCATGTAGCAGCATTTGTAAATAATGATAAAAATCAATTCATTGTTAGAGAAGATGTCAGTCGCCACGTAGCTGTGGATAAAGTAATAGGTGCTGCAACAAGAAAAAAACTTGATTTTTTTAATTCCTACATAATATATAGTGGAAGGATGCCTGCAGATATGGTTATAAAAATTGTTAGATCAGGAATACCTCTACTTGCATCAAACGCTGCACCATCTTTTTCAGGATATAGTGTTGCAGAAAAAGGAAATGTTACATTAGTTGGATTTATAAGAGAAGATAGATTCAATGTTTATACACATTGGGATAGAGTAATATTCTAAAAATCATTTTTTTTTAAAAAAAAAAAAAAAAAAATTAAAAATCTTAAAATTATTAAAGGTCTTAAAAATATTAGAGTTATTAAAGCTATTAAAATTATTAAAGCTATTAGAATTATTAGAACTATTAAAATTAATAAAGCCATTAAAAGTTAGATTAATTAAAAATATTATTTTCATTTAAAAACTCTAAAAAGAGAATATATTAAAAAAGGAGATGTTAAAATTAGTTTACCAAAACAATATACCAGTATAAGAGAAAGATTTGAAGAATATGGTAAAGCATTGGAAGAGCTTGGAAAAGCTAGTAAAGAAGGTCCGATTGATGAAAAAACGCTTCATTTAATACAGTTAGCTGCAAGTGCATCTATTAGAGCAGAGGGAGCTGTTCATAGCCATACAAGACGTGCTTTAGAAGCAGGAGCAACAAATGATGAAATTTATAATACTTTAATATCAATTACAAGCACTATAGGCTTTCCAACAGTAGCGGCAGCTATTTCTTGGGCAGAAGACATAATCCTAGATGATGAGTAAAAAACTATAAAAACAAAATATTAGATAAAAATATAAAAATAAATAAATGAAAATATGAGAAAATAAAAAAATATTTAAAAAATTATAACTAAGGAATTTACTCTAATACAGTGTGACGATATTTTAAATCATCCTCTGTTTTACCCATCTTTTGCATTAATTCAGCTATAAGACCATCTAAAAAAATAAGGGAAGTTAATTCAAATGCTGTACCAAGAGGAGTTACAGAAACATAATTTCCATCAATTTGTCTTTTAATATAATCCTCATCATCAATGTCAATCTTAGTTCTACCTTTAACTTTCATTACACAATCTGCAAGTTTTCCTAAAGATGATTCTGGATAAGATGTGAGAGCTAAAGCTTTAGAACCTCTATTTTTAGCAATATCAACTGCTGAAACAATAGTATTAGTTTCACCAGATCCTGAAATAGCCAATATACAATCATCATCATATATAGCTGGAGAAATAGTTTCACCTACAACATAAGCACTAATACCTAAATGAACTAAGCGCATAGCAAAAGCTTTAGCTACAAGTCCAGATCTTCCTGCACCCATAACAAATACATTTTTTGATTCAGTTAATACTTTCATAAACTCATTTACTGTTTCATCATCAATAAATTCAGTAGCTGACTCTATATTACTTAAAATTTCTTCAATAGCTGCTTTCATTAACTTCATATTTCAACCTTAGATTCTTATATTAATTTTAAGAGGATAATAATACTTTTATTAAATTATAAATAGTCATGATTTAATAACTTTAAATTATACTTATAAAAATAATGGTATAATGAATAATAAATATAATCATATTATATTTTTATGTCAAATAATTTTTATGTCAGATATATTATAGATTTTTATTAAATTTTAATTTATTTAAAATTATTTATTTAAGATTATCCATCTAAAAATTTATAATATTATTTATTTAAAATTATTTATTAGAATATTTATAAAAAATATTTATATAAAATTATATTTTATTTAAAATTATATTAGCTAATAAAACAAATAATTTATTAATTTTAATATGTTTTTATTATTATATTTTATGATTTTATTTTATAATTATATACTTATTTTATAATTATACCTATTTTATAATATTTTATAATTATAATATTTGTTTTATAATTTTTAAATAGATAATAGCATAACTAATAAGATAACTAATAAACTTCAAATAATCAATATTTATCTGATCAAATATCTAAAATGTGAGTAATTATATGAAATATAAGATTGAACCAAAAGTTGAGATTAAAATTAATGGTGAAACTTATAGCTATAAACTATTTGAATCATTGAAGCTATTAGATGAAATGAGTTCTCAAAGAGCCGTGGCTAAAAGACTTAATATATCTCATTCTGTTCTAAATAGAAGAATTAAAAATGCTGAAAAAAAACTTGGTTTTGATTTAGTTAAAATTTCTGGTTCTAGAACTTATTTAACTGAAAAATCTAAAAATCTAGTTAACGTTTATGAAAAATACAATTCTAGAGTAGTTGAAACTGATAAGTTAATAATTGCTGGAGGACATATAATAACAAACTTTTTAGAATCAATATCTAATGAAATGCCTTTTGAAGTTGATATCTATAGTAGTGATGATAATAGTGCTTATAAACTAGCAAAAAAAGGTTTGATTGATATTTTAGCTCTTGATGATCCTCAAATAGCTTTTAAAAATGATTTAGACTTTAGAGTGATTGGATATGATAATTTAGTTCTTGTTTCAAATGAAATGTCCTCTAACATGAAGATAAAACAGATGAAAGATTTAAAAAATCTTGAATTTGTATCTATCGAAGGTACAGCACAAAGATTAGCTTGGAGTACTCTTGATGAAAATAATATACCCTATAAAATAATAAAAAATGTGAAATCAGAGTTTGATGCTTTTAAAATTGTGCAGAACTCTAATAAATTATATACTTTTTTAAATGGAAGTTATTTTAAGGGAAATAACGTTTTAAAAGAAGAAACAAAGCATGCTATTAGTTTAATTGCAGTTAATTCTGAAAAAAAAGAAGTTCAAGAATTTATTGAATACTTTTTGAATGATGGTCAAAAATTAATATCTAGAGAAGGTTTTATACCTATAAAACCTTGGAAAACAAAAGAAAAGAAGATGAAGTTATCAATTTAATATTTAAATACCACCTAATTCAAATATTTTCAAATAAAAAGTCTTAAATAATAATCTTAAAATAATAGTTTCCAAAATAATATACTTAAAACAACATTATTAAATAATTTTAAATAATATTCTTAAAAAAATAAAAATTAAAAATAATATGTCCAACATATTTCCCATCTAATGTTTCATGAAACTAATAAGAATAAGCTCATGTATGGGTTCGTCTTTTCATGCATTAGATAATAAATTATGTAAGAATTTATTATTTTATTAGGACTAAATATATTTACATTATACTACTTATATTTTTCTATTATTAAAATATATAAAATAATTATAAATAAATAGTAGATGTCTAAACAGCTATCATAAATAAATTAATAAAAATAGAAAAAATACATGAAAATAGGCTAAAATAGTAGTTATAATCTAAAATAATGATCATGGACTAAAATACTAGCTATAAGATAAAATAATAATTATAATCATGATATTAATATTAGTTTTCATTTACTATCCAAAAAGAAATATAAGTTTGTATATCTAATTTATTTATAGTATTTATTTTATATCAATTAAATTATTATATCAAATTAAGTATAATTGTATATCCAATAAGATAATTATATATTAATTTAAGATAATTGTATATTAAATTAAGTATAAATTGATATATTCTATTAATACTATAATTAATGAATAAAATGATATAAAGTAAAAAGAGAAATAGAAAGAGGTTTTTAATTGATTAAAAAAGATGATTTACTTGTTATAGGTCATACAGCAATAGATTATATAATGACAGTAGAGAAATTTCCAGCCCCAAACTCATCCACTCCTATTAAAACAATGAAAATATTCCATGGAGGTGCTGGAGCAAATGTAGCCATGGTTGGAGCTAAATTAGGCCTTAAAACATCTCTTATATCTGCAGTTGGAGAAAAATTTTTAAAATCAGAATACTTAGAGAAAATGGCTGAATTAAAAATTAATACTGATTCAATGATTATATCTAAAAATGAAGATACACCAACAGCGTTTGGTATGACAAATAATAAAGAAGATCAAATATTTTATTTTTATTGGGGAGCTGGAAAAGAATTTTTAAAATATGATCCTCCAGAATCATCTGTTCAATCCTGTAAAGCAATTCATTTAGCTACAGGAGATCCCACATATAATATAAAAAGTAGTATTTTAGGTAAAAATAACAGTAAAATAGTTTCATTTGACCCTGGACAAGATTTAAACATGTATAATGCTCCAAAACTCAAGGAGGTTATAAATAATTGTACAATATTATTCGGGAACCATCATGAAATAGAAAGAATTCAAAATTTATTAAAATGTGATATAAATGGTTTAAGAGAACTAGGTCCGACTATTATTGTTAAAACATGCGGGAAAGAGGGTAGTGTTATTTATACTGAAAAAGAAAAGCTAAAAGTTGATTCAATCTATCGACCAGCTGTTGACCCGACAGGTGCAGGTGATTCTTATAGAGCAGGGTTTTTATATGGATACATTAATGAAAAAAGCCTTGAAGATTGTGCTAAATTTGCTTCAGCTGTTTCATCATTTATTGTAGAAAAAAAAGGATGTCAAACAAATATTCCTAATTTTGATCAAGTTAATGATAGAATGAATCAATTTTATAATAATAAATCTTAGATATATTCTAAATTTTAAATTACTTTTTAAAAATAAATTATTTTTTAAAAACATATCATATTAGTAAATATTTACTAATATATTTAATAACAAAAATGTTTACTATAAAAGATATTTACTAATAAAAAATATTACTAATAAAAATAATTACTAATAAATATATTTATAAAAAAGTCAAAGAAAATTTAAATTTTTCAAGTTTTCTTTAATTTAAGCTTGTATTATACAAATAAAATAGATTAATTTATAAGCTATAAGTTTATAATAAGATATATTCAATCTAAATGTATTTAAATTCAAATAAAGTTTAAAAAATTAAATATTATTTGAACTAGCTTTGGTTAATAATTTGATTGAAATAAAATTTATTCAAATATTTTTATTAATAATAATTATAAAACTTTAAAATTATGTAAAAATTTTGAAGTTATAATAAAAATTTGATCTTATTTAATTAAGAATGTGATTAATTATGACACAGATAGAAGATGCAAAAAATGGGATAATTACAGAAGAAATGAAAATAGTCGCTGAAAAAGAAGGGGTTTCTGAAGAATTTATAAGAAATTCTGTGGCTAATGGTACTATAGTAATTCCATCAAATGTTAACAGAGATATAACTCCTTGTGGTATTGGAGAAGGTCTTAGAACAAAAGTAAATGCAACAATTGGAACATCTACTGACATTGTTGATTTTGATGAAGAAGAAAAGAAAGCTCAAATAGCTATAGATAACCAAGCCGATAGTTTAATGGAATTAAGTATTGGTGGAGACCTTGATGAAATCAGAAGAAGAATTTTAAAAATGTCTGATATTCCTGTGGGAAGTGTACCAATATATCAAGCAGCTATTGAAACAATCCGAAAAACTGGATCTGCAATTGACATGGATGAAGAAATAATGTTTAAAACCATTGAAAAACAAGCCAAAGATGGCATTGACTTTATGGCTATTCATTCAAGTGTTAATATTGAAACTTTAGCTCGTCTTAAACGTCAAGGAAGAGAAGGAGGACTTGTAAGTAGAGGTGGAGCATTTATATCCGCATGGATTGTTGAAAATGAAAGAGAAAATCCATTGTTTGAAAATTTTGATTATATACTTGATATTGCAAAAGAACATGATGTTGTACTTTCTTTAGCTAATGCAATGAGAGCAGGAGCAATAGCTGACTCTACAGATAGAGCTCAAGTTCAAGAATTAATTATACTCGGAGAATTAGTTGATAAATGTCGTGAAGCTGGTGTTCAATCAATGATTGAAGGACCTGGACATATCCCTATTAATGAAATTCCTGCTAATGTAACAATACAAAAGAAAATGTGTGGAGGAGCTCCTTTCTATATGTTAGGACCTATTGTATGTGATATAGCTCCGGGTTATGACCATATAGTTTCTTCTATTGGAGCAGCTGCTTCAGCTAAAGCAGGAGCTAATTTCATCTGTTATGTTACCCCTGCAGAACATTTAGCACTTCCAGGACCAGAAGATGTTAAAGCAGGAGTCATATCAACAAGAATCGGTACTTATGTTGGAGATATGGCAAAAGGAGTACACAATGGTGAAAAAGACTTAGCTATGGCTAATGCAAGGAAAAAACTTGATTGGGAAAGTCAATATAATTTAGCTATTTGCCCAGCAGATGCTAGAGCTATAAGAGAAAACAGACCTCCAGAAGATCCTGACACCTGTACAATGTGTGGAAACTACTGTGCTGTAAAAATAGTTAATGAATGGTTAGATCAAGCAGAACCTGACTTTTTTGACAATGTTTAAAATTATTTAATATTTAAAAATAAATTTTTAAAAATAGATATTTAAAAATAGATATTTAAAAAATTTTAAAAACCATAAATTAGCTATTATCTTAAAATTTATATAATAATAAATTTATATTAAATTTAGATTTTTATTAATATTAAGAAGATAAATATAAAAATAATTATTAGAACAATTATTAAAATAATAATAAAATAATTATTAAAATAATAATTAAGAGTCTAATAATTATTAATTCTATTTTTTATTTAATTTCTACTTATTTTAATTATTTATATTGATTTTAATTTATCTATAATTAATATAATTAACTTATTAATAACTCATAATTATAATTATTAATGTGTAATTATTGTATATAATTATTATAAATATAATTTAACATAACCTATTTTTATTGAATTAAAAAATTAGTAACAATAATATTTATAAGAATTAAAAATAAATTTATATAATGCTTATTATTCAATACTTATTTTAAATTTCAATTAAATAATTTAAAAAATAGGGTATATATTTAGTATTTCTATATTATATAGAATAATTATATAGAATATATATTATAAAATATTTACAATAAGCTGATTTAACTCTTAAATTAAAATTATATCTATATATCTAAATTATACTAAAAATATAATTAATTAGATTAATTTAATATAATTAATTTAATAAATTAATTAATATTTTAACTAATATTTAATATAACTTAATTAATTTAATAAAAATAATAAAAATAGAAATATAATTAATTTTGTTCACTATATAATTCATTGATATATCTTAAATAAAAGTACGACTTATTATTTTACTGGTGAAATGATGAAACATTGGATAGAAAGAATTGCTGATGAATTAAAAGAATGGAATGTTGAAAAACATGTTATTGCAAGTGGAACATCTATATCAGGATCAATACATATAGGAAACTCCTGTGATGTTTTTATAGCTAATGCTGTAGGAAAGCAATTAAAAGAAATGGGTGAAAAATCTGAAACTATTTGGATTGCAGACGACCATGACCCACTTAGAAAAGTTCCACACCCATTACCAGAAAGCTATGACAAATATCTAGGTATGCCCTACTCCAATATCCCATGTCCCGATGGATGTTGCGATAGCTTTGTAGAACACTTTGAAAAGCCATTATTAGATGTTTTAGATGACTTTGGAATAGAATTAACTCCAAAATCTGGCTTTGAAATGTATAAAGATGGAATTTACGATGAATATATAAGAATATCCTTAAAAAAGGCAGATAAAATAAGAGAAATATTCAATCGATACAGAGAGCATCCATTAGCTGATGACTGGTTACCTTACAATCCAATTTGTGATAAATGTGGTAGAGTAAACACTACAACTAGCTATGCATTTAATGAAGATAATGATACCATCTCTTATAAATGTGAATGTGGTGCAGACGCAGAAATGAACATTACATCAGGAAATGGTAAGTTAACTTGGAGAGTAGAATGGGCAGCTAGATGGAAAATATTTGGAATTACATGTGAACCATTTGGTAAAGACCATGCAGCCAGTGGTGGATCTTATGATGTTAGTAAAATAATATCTGAAGAAATTTTTGATTATAAAGCACCGTATCCAGTCCCTTATGAATGGATCACCTTAAATGGAGATGCAATGAGTAAATCTAAAGGAGTATTTTTTACTCCAAAGCAATGGTTAGAAATTGGACCTGCTGAAAGTCTTAACTACTTTATATTTAGAAGTAAACCAATGAAACACAAAGATTTTTCACCTAATATGGCATTTCTTGATTTTATTGATCAGTTCGACAAAGTGGAAAAAGTTTTCTTTAATGAAGAAGAAGCACCATCAGAAAAAGAGGGTAAAAAATTCAAGAAGATTTATGAAATTGCTCAAATAAACGAAGGAGATTCTTTACCATTTAGACCACCTTACAGGTTTTTAACTGTTGCTTATCAGATAGCAGGAAATAATCCAGAGAAAATATTTGAAATTCTTAAAAAGAATTCTCAGCTAACTAAAAGCTTCCAAGATAAAGAGTTTAAAGATTTAGAAGAAAAAGAACTTGAACAATTCAAACAAAGAATCAAACAAGTTAAGAATTGGTTAGATAAATATGGCCCAAAATTTGTTAAATTCCAAGTTATGAAAAAAATTCCAAGATTAGAGCTATCTGATGATCAAAAAGCTTTTCTTAAAAGTTTAGCTGATTTAATTGAAAGCAAAGAATTTAATTCTGCTGAAACACTTCATGATGAAATGTATGAAATTTTAAATGAATATGATTTAAAACCTCAAAAAGCTTTTCAAGCTATTTATAAGATGATTCTTGGGCAAAAACAAGGACCAAAAGCAGCTTCATTCCTCTTGTCCTTAGATAAAGATTTCGTAGTTAAAAGATTAAGAATGGAAGAATAAAAAATTAGTATTTTTGTATATTAATACTTTTATAAAATTTTTTATAATCTTCTTTATAATCTTTTTTATAGTCTTTATTAATAATATATTTTTATATTAATAATTTATTACTCGTATTTTAATTTTATTTTATATTTTACTTTTTATTTCTATTTTTCTATTTTATTTTTCTTATTTTATTTTTCTTATTTTAATTCAAATCCTCTAAATGTCTTGGTACAAACCATTTTTGAGCAATTATTGTAGGTAAAACAGCACTTAAAACTAAAACTCCAGTTAATATTGAATAAGAATAATTATTTAAAAGACCAGTGTTCAAACCAAATAAAGTAGCTATTAAACCAAATGTTAGACCAGTGCTCATCATCAAAGTAATATAACCAGTATCTGAATTTAAATACCTTTTAGTCACAAAATAAACACCAACGAACTTAGCTAATTGTCTAAAAGCAAAGATTAAAATAAAAATTCCAAGTCCACCAATTACTAAAGGTATTGAAACTTTCATTCCCCCGATGATGAAAAATACTGGAGTTATAACTGCAAATGCAACAGTTTTTATCCTTTCTTTTGCTTTTTGCCCATTAGAATTTTCATTTAAAGTATTAGATAGTAACATACCTAAAATAAATACTGGTAATATTGCTTGTCCTCCTCCCCATGCTGCAAAAAACATTAAAATGAAAAGCAAAAGGAAAATATATTTTATTTCTATCTCTAATATCTTATCTTTTAAAATTTTAGAATTAACCAAGAATTTATAGGAATATTTAAAAGCAAATATCAATAATAATATGGATACTACATAAAAAACAAAGATATAAAGGTTAGGTTTAGTAAAAAGTATACTTAAAGCAATAGCTGTGCAGATATTTGTTACAAATGTTGCTCCCATTAATATCTTACCAATATCATACTTAAATAAGTCTTGCTGGAGTAACGTTGAATAAACAACAGCAATTGATGTTTCAGACAAAGCAGTTCCAGCTAACAATGAAGCAACTAGATTCCAACCAATTAAAAAATGAACAACTGAAAAAATCAGAATAAATGGTATTAAAAAAGATAAAAAGCCTATTAAAACTGTTTCTTTAAGTTTTTTTCTCATAAGATTAACATCAATCTCAGTTCCAGACAAAAATGTTAATAATATTCCTCCAAAACTTGCAATAAATAGCATCCAAGTTTCAGAATGGATTATACCTAAATTTCCAGCTATAACTCCAAACAAAATCTCTATGATTGATACAGATAAACCTAAACGAACTGAAATCAAACTTGAGATAAAAACTAATAATCCTAATACTAATAAATAAAAATCTGCCATAATAACCCTCTAAAAACATTTTATTGATAGTAGAAGTCATCATCCAGATTTTTTTAAAAAAATGGCAGTTATAGGTGGAACTTCATCACCTTACTGTATAAATAATAAAATTACACTATTGATAAAATCACAATATTAATTAAAAAATCACAAAATAATTAGTAATTTATAAATATATAACTTTATTCTATAATATAGCATTAATATATGTCTATATTCTACTATTTATATTTTTTAGTAAATTTATAAACCTATAAAATACTCAAAATATCAAACTAAAAAATCAAATTAAATCATAAAAGTAGATAAAAATAAAAACTGCTTAAAAATAAGAATTAGTTAAAAAATCAGCAAAAAATAAAAATAGTAACAAGAAAAAAGGAAGTAAAATGAATAATGAAGAATGTAAATATATAGTTTAATTAACCAATATATCTTAAATCGTCTTCTCCAGCACCCATAGTTCTATTAACCATTTCTTGTTCCATTTTTTGAGCTTTAGATATCATTTTCCTTGTTTCTTCAGCTCGTTCATCAAGTTTATCAGTATTAATTTCTATATTAAGAAGATTAGCTAATTTTTCTAAAATAGCTTCTGCAGCTTCAGCATCAATGAAATAACCAGGTGTTTCACCCATCAAACAAGCACCCTTAATATTCTTAAGTTTTCCTAATCCAAGGAGTAACCCAGAAGCTCCTACAATTCCACCATCGGCAGATCTTATTTCAATATCTAACTCTCTCAATGTCTCAATGATTTCAAGATCAGTAGCAGCACCAAATACACGAGATTCTTCAATAGGATGGCCAATAGCTAATCCACCAAGAGTATACATTTCTTTAACTCCAAAATCTTCAATGAAATCTAATATAAACCCAGACAAATCATATTGTCCTTCTGGAGATAAAGCTTGACTATTACCAACTAAAATTATATAATCTCTTTTATCTTCTCCTAGAGATTTTAAATAATAAAACTCATTCATCATATTTTCAATGAGTCCGTCTTCATCAACAAAAACTTGAGGAGGGAAATGATAAGAATATAGTTCTGCAAATTTAGTAGCTCCTAATTCATCAATAATATGATCGGCAGCTAATTTACCAACATGACCAATTCCTGGAAGAGCTTCAATAAAAATAGGATTATTTAATTCAACATCTTCCAAAATATTGATTTCAGTATTTTTCATAGAAATCACCTTATAAATTCAATATACCTTAATAAAATCTAATATACCTTATAAATTCAATATACCTTAATAAAATCCAATATACTTCATAACTTCAATATACTTTATAAATATAATATACCTTATAAATATAATATTATCAAAGTCTTCTTTAATAATGCTTATTTAACATTATAAAAATAAAAAATTTTTATAAAAATAAAAAAATCTTTGATTTTTTAATAATTACAAATTATTTATCACATGCTTCTTCTTTTAATTTTCGACGATATTTACCATATTTATCCTCAATAGAATATTTTGGAGGATATATAACATTTAAATCCCCATCACAACTAGGACAAACATTTTTAATCGTATATATATTGCAAGAATTACATTTATGCATTTTCATCTTCATTTAAGTCACTTGAATAAAATAGCATATTAATTCTATATTTAAAAATGAATAATAGCTAATAAATCATATTAATAAAAAATAATTAAAGATAATGGTTAATTTAATAAAAACTAAAATTACTCTAATTCACGTAAAAAAGTTCCATTACCATTTGATTCTTCAATAATTTCAATAGCCCTATCAGCAGCAGCTTTTAAATCTTTTTCTGCCTGGATATAATCAGAAGACTTGACAGTTATCCTATAACGAGGAGCTCCAACACACTGAACCTCAACATCCTCATCTTCAGCAGCTAAAAGAGCTTCTTTAATTATATCTACACCATTAGCATCAAAAGTTTGAATATCGATATAACCAGTTATATGAACCTCAGGAGGAGTAATATTTTTCTTAGCTATCTCCACAATTGTTTTAGCCCATTCTTCATCAATACCTTCTTCAATAAGAACAGATTCACCTTCTTCAGCAGCACTTTCAAAAGCACCATAAATATCACCAAAACTGTCCATTAACCTATAACCTACTTCTTTATAAGCAGTATCAAGATCTTTATCTAATGATTTAGCAGCTAATTCTAAAAATTTCTCTGCTTTCTGTTCAACTTTCCATTGTTGAATCTTTTTTGTTCTTTGATCTTCCCTTATTCTCTTTAAAGAAGCATCCACATGACCTTTTCTAGGATTAACCCTTAAAACTCTAGCTACAATTTTTTGATTTTCTCTTACATGATCACGAATATTTTTAACCCAACCAGAAGATACTTCAGAAATATGAATAAAAGCTTCTTTTCCTTCATATTCTTCTAGATTAGCAAATGCTCCGTAACCAAGAACCTTATAAACAGTAGCTACAATTAATTCTCCTTCACTTGGCCATTCTTGATTTTTTCTTACCATTAAAACACCTGAAAATAAATAAAATCAGACTAAAGAACTTTTTAATTAATAATTTTCTAATTAATAAAATTCCCTAGTAAAATAATTAAATTTAGTAAAAACTTAAAAATAATTAAAAATTAAACCCATGTTTATTTCAATACTGAATCAATATGAGCAGTTATTTTAGCTTTTCCTCCAAGAGGTTTTACAAGTGTTTTACCACAAATAATACATTGAACATTAGAAGCTGCTCTATCAAATACTATTTGTTCATTATCACAGTCCAAGCATTTGACTTTTAAAAAATTTCCTCTTCTTTCATTTGACATTTAATCACCAATATAATTATGAAAATGTAATTTAATATTAAATGTTAGTTAAAATATAATAAACGTGAATATTAAATAATAAATTTGAATATTAAATAATAATACTAAATATTAACTGATTTAAATAACTATAATCAGATAATTCAACTATTAACTAACAAAATTTATAAATTATTTGTTTAACTAAAACTATTGAGCTACAAATTCAGGTTTACCAGTTCTAAAAGAAGATGCAACACGAGATTTGCCGCACTCTTTACATTTATACCTTAAATCTAATTTTTTAACTGGCTTATTTCCACCAGGCAAAGGTCTAGGATATCCCCTATAACCAGCAGTAACTCTTCTAAATTGTCTTTGTCCCCATTTTAACTCACTAGCTTTTCTTTTCTTAGCTACGAGTACTTCATGAACAGTATGAGTTTTACATTTTGGACAGTAAGTTCTTTTTTCTTTAGGAATTTTCATTTAATCACCTTTATTGTAAATATGTAAATATATGTCTCCATGACATAAATTAATAATATTATAAAAATATCTAAAAATATACAACAGTACGATATAAAAACAGTACGTTGAATATTTATTATCTTAAAATAATTGTCAAAAAAGCAATATATTAATTTTAAAGAAAAATATATCACTAAAACATTAACCTAAATGATTTAAGCTTAATAAACCCAAAATAGGTCCTAAATTTTATAAAAAATTAATAATAAACTTTTCATTTAAATAATAGATATTAATATAATATATTATTTTAATCCATATTTAAATTTAATGGAATAATAAAAATTTTCATAATGTAAATGAAAAATTTTTACATTATTGAAGCTATTAATTATAGCTAAAATAGATAAAACAATGTATAAAATTAAATTTTAACCAATCTACCTTTTTTATTCTTAATTAAGATTTTTGCATTAATATCTGGCATTATAACAATATCCTGAGGTTTAAAAGGACCATAAATCTTTTTATCTACACCCATAATAGAATTAATCTCAGAAAATATTAGAATCATTACATTAGCTATTTTATTCACTGTTGATTTTGATTTATTTAGATCAAGAGAATTAACAGAACTAAATGTCTCATCAACAACTAATGAATCTAAATCAACAAATTGATCATCTTCATTACCAATAATATTAGCTAATTCAGATTTTTGTCCATTTTTTATATTCTTATTGCCCTGAATACAATTATTTTTCTTAGAATCTTTAGAAACATTTGATTTATCTGTTTTGGGGGATTCTATTGATTTTGGTAATTCTGAAGATTCTGAAGATTTTGAAGATTCATAATGATTATTTTTTTCATTAATATTATTTGACTTAGAAATTTGCTTTTCAATGCTTTCGACTTTTTCATCTTCAATAACTTTAGCAGATTTTATGGTTTTAAGTCTTTTTAGAACATTATCATTTTTAACATCATTATCTTCAATTAAATTATTTTTAATATCATTATTTTTATTCTTTAATTTATTATTAATGAATTTATCGTCAGATTTATTATTAGATTCAATATTATTAGACCCACTATTAGATTCAATATTAGAAGTAACATTATAGTTACTATCATCAGATTCATTATTAATAGAATCATCAGAAGATTTTTTATTTGATAAATAATTAGAATTATTATCATCAGTTGTGAGTTCATCTAATGATATAGACCTTCTATGTGCTTTTAAAACATCAATAAATGAAAAATAAAGTTTTTCTTCTTCTTCAGTAATGTTCAAAGGAGTTGTATCTATTAAATCGAATTGAGGCTTTCCTTGAAAAAGATGATAAGACCTATGAATATTCATGACAGCAGCATCAGCTATCTTATGTTCTCTAATTTCACAGATTTCAGTAGCTATTCTCTGAGCATTCCTTAATAAATCGCTTTCTTCTGAAAAAGGATCATTAACAGCAATATCTCTAATATTATCTAAGTATCTATGAGTTCTTTTATAAAAATCATTTCCAACTCTAGCTAATGAGCTATTTGCACGTTCTTTTCTTTGAATTTCACGTAATTTAGCAAAAAATTGATCTTCCAAAAATAATCATCTCTAATTAATTTTTAATAAAAGCTAATAGCTTAATAAAATCTAATAATCTACTAAAAGCCAATGATTTAATAAAAGCTAATTTTAAGAAGCTAAAATAATTTAAATCTTGAAATTATATGTAAATTAATTGATTTATGAATATAGGATTAATATAGAACTTAAAATACTTAAATATCACTTATTGCAAGTAAACATTTGTTATTCTAAATATAAAATAAAATTAACTGACCTAGCATTGAAAAACTATATGTAAGTAAAAAAACTAAATAGATTAAAATTTAAATAAGAAACTGATTAATCTTCAGTTTCTATCCTTGGAGCAAGCAAAAAGCTGAGTTCACCATCATCAGAAACCATTTTAAGTTTAAGATCTAGAGGCATATCATCTCCAAGTTTAATAACAGCTATATCAGAAAATTTATCTGCTTTGAGCATTTCTCTAATTTTTTCAAGTGAAAAAACTGATTTAGCGTCTGTTTCAATTTTTTCTCCATGAAGATACTCAATATTAGCATCACCAAATTCACCTTCAGCTCCAGCCCTAAAGTACTCATTATCAACTTTTAAAGAAATTTTATCTGAAAATATATCAATATCCGCAATAGAATCCTTTAAAAGTGCAAAAGGAATTTCAAATTGAGTAGGATGGTCTAATTTAGGAGGTGAAGGAGGTTCCTGATCAATGTCAATTAATCTGATTTTAAAAGTTCTTTTAGCTTCCCCTTCAAAAGTTATGATAAAATTTCCTTCATCAAGAGACATTATTACTCTATCATCACTTTTAGAACGTTTTAAAACTTTAACGAATTCGTCAGTGTCTATATTGATTTTTTCTGGTTCATCACAAATAAATTCATCAAATAAACTTGCTTTAAGTTCCAAATGAACAAATGTAATGTGGCTACGATCTAGGGCATCCAGTCTAATACCCTCACTATCAGTTTGAATTTGTACTTCATCAACAATAGATGAAATAGCATCAAAACTTGTTTTTAAAATATTAGGATTACTTAATTCAGCTTTAAACATTTTAAAATCATCTCTTTAACTGTTTTAAGATTTTAGATAACATTAAATTAGTTAATAAAAGAATTATTCTACTAAAATAATTATTATTAATTATTAAATTTATAATATTATAATCTACAATATTTTTATATTTTATAATATTATTCTAATCCATTAATAACTATAGTGTTCAATGTTATTCATCATTATATAATGTATATATATGATAGTTCTTCATCATATTTATACGTATATAAGATTTTCAAAGTTTATAAGATTTTCAAAGTTTTATAAATTATAAGTTTTATAGGTTATAATTTAAATGAATTAAATGTTATATTGAATTTTATAGCTTATAAAAAATGTTATAGCTTATAAATCTGAAACTTATTAAAAATAAAGATAATTTTAACATTTTATAAAATAAATATAAATTTTATAAATGAATATATTATAATAGTATATTGTTATAATAATTATTATAAAAACTATAAATAGAAACTATAAATAGAAACTATAAATAGAAACTATAAGATAATATCATTCAAATCTATACTATATTATAATTATGCTATAGTATATTTATATTATAGGTTTAAACCTATAACACATTTTTTATTTATCATTAGACTCATTAAGCTCATTTTCTTCAATAGCTTCAGTATCTTCATTAGAATCTTCTTTTAATTTATTATCCTTAGATTTGGAGATATTTTCAAAGGTTTCATCATTATCCTCTAAGATTTCATAATTATTATCATCATTAGAAATACTCTCATTAGGAATTTCATTTCCATCTTCATCTAAATCTTTGAATTTCTCTATATTATCAAAATTATCTAAACTAGAATCTTTATTTGAATTATGTTCCAAGTCATCTAATTGATTTTTTGAATCCTTAACTTCAATTTTATGCTTATTGTTAGGTTTATTGTTAGGTTTATTATTAGATTTATTATTAGATTTATTATTATCTTTAGATTCATGATCATCTTCATAATCATCTTCGTCTAATAATTTTAAGTCATCAAGATTAAATGTATCTAAAATTGGGCCTTTTTTTGATAAAATACCAAGAACAGAAGCTCCGAGGATTACAATTCCCATAAATATTATAAAAATAGCTAAGGTACCAGTTTCACCTGAAGCAACACTATCAACAACTCTTTCAGAAGCTCCTAAAATAAAAAAAATCCCTGCTAAAATAATAACTATACCAATTACCATACCTACTATAGCTAAAAAAGGAAATTTGCGTTTAAAATCATTAGAAATGATTTCATCTGTTTTAGATGTTAAAAATAAGTCCTTATCAGAAGTATTATCTTTTGATTTTTCATTATTATCCTTTTCTTCTTCATTTAATCCTTCATCAGAATCAACTTTATCGATTTTATTAATAGATGAAACAATTTTATCAATAATCGATTCATCGTCAGAATTTTTCTTGGAATCAGCCATTGGATTTCCTCAATAAATTTTAAATATCTATACTATTTAGTTTTTAATTAAATATAAAAACTTATTATATATAAATCAGTAGTATATACTTATCTAAACAGAAAAAATGAATAATAATAATATAATATTCCATCATTTAGTGAGGAATATTAATAATAATTTAATTACATATAATATATAATCTAATCACTTATGATAATATAATCTAATCAATAACAATATAATCTAATCACCATGAATAATGTAATCTAATCATTATACTATTGATAGTAAATTTTAAATAATGAATTCTAATAAATTAAATTTTAGAATATTGAAAGATTAATACTATCTTAATCATATTCTCTCCAAGTATGTTTACATTTTAAACATCTTAAAAATCTTGTTTCTGCTTCATCAGCACTACGAGTTTGTTGTAACCACCAAGAAGCTTTTTCATTGCCACATTTTGGACATGTTACTTTGGTTGTAGGAAGTGTATTAATATCTTCTCCTTTCATTATGACATTTTCTTTTGCATCAACTTTTTCATTAACTGCATATTGATTAACATCTTCTTCAGTTAAACTTTTAGTATAACCACATTTACATTGAAATTTATCACCATTTGGAAGCATCATAGCTCCACATTTCGGACAAAACTCCATAATATTCCTCCCAATAATATAATATTAATATGATATTAATGCATGATCGATTATAATTCCATGTTATAATCAATATTATTTTCTTATTATTTTATAATCATAATTTTATAAAAACTTAATCATTAAATTTTTATGATATAATTTTTATATGTTTAAACTATTTCAATTCCTTAAAAACATCACATAGTATCTTTTTATGATCAAAAGCAAGATTAAGATCTTCAATATCCTCAAAAGATATTATTCGAGCATCTGAAGCATCACTATCTGCTTTCATTTTGCTAAAGTCCCCATTAGCCATATAAACAATAGTAATCGTGTGCCCTCGAGGGTCTCTTTTAGGATCTGAATAAACACCGAAAAGTTTTTTAATTTTAACATCAACCCCTGTTTCTTCTTTAGCTTCTCTTAAAGCAGCATTTTCCACCAATTCACCATAATCAACGAATCCGCCAGGTATCGCCCAGTGCCCCCTAAATGGTTCATTTTTTCTTTTAATTAAAACTAATTCTTTATTTTTGGTTATTCCATTATTTCCATTGTTTTTTTCATTAAAAATAATTATATCTACTGTAATAGAAGGTTTTTTGTAATTACTCAAACATATCACAACTAATTATATAAAATTATATAAAATTTCCATTTGAAGCTGATTTTATAAAATTATGATAAAACTAAAATAAAAATAATAAAAATAGTAAATAAATAACAGACCCATAATTTATTTTAATACCAGAAATTAATAATTTTAATAGCTTTAATGATTTTAATAGTTTTAATAAGTTTAATAATTTAATAATTTAATAATTTAATAAAAAATCAATAAGATATTAAAATAATTTTACAATATAAAATGTATATAATTAAACATATAGAATATCTCTAATATATCCTTAAATCCTTAATATAAATACGACAATATCCTAAAACAAAAAATATTGAATATTTATGTTTCAGATATTTACATTGATTCTATTAAATTCTTAAACTCTTCAGTTTGGTCTTTTAATTTATTAGATGCCTTTAAAAGTGATTTTTTAGGATCTTTAGTTCTTTTAGCCTTAATTGTTATTATTGGTTCACCTATTAAGGGGTGATCAATACCATAAACAGCATAATCAATTTCCTCATCTTCCATAAGGATTTTTCTCAAAGCATTACAAATAGTGTGGCTTTCACCAGGAATCATTAATTCCAGTTCTAATTTTGTACTTTTCAAAATCTCAATATCATCCATTTTATCATCCTATAAATATTATCAAATATTAGCTGAATATTATAAATATATCAGTTATTTATAAATATATCATTTATTCAGCAATCATAGTTTGTGGAAACTTTTCTTCTTTCTTTTCTATCACAAACTTCACAATAAACTTCATCTTTCCTTTCAGTTGGCACCATATATGCACGACATCTAGTGCACATAGCTTTTACAACACCATCTTCATTATTTTCAGTATTTAAATCTAAATTATCTCCCATTATTTTAGATACTTTGGCTTCAATAATATCCCCAATTCTAAAAGCATCAGTTAATTTTTCTAAATATCCTTTTTTTACTTGTGAAATATGAATTGCAGCCATATATGGGAGAGCTAATTTCCTAGAAGTATTTTTCATTTTCTGGACATTAATCATTGCTCTTTGACCACGAACATCAGTTATCTCCCCATAAATACTATCCCCCACATTCAAAACAGCAGGATTGCCTGAAGAAGGGACTATAGAAATTTTTTTCTTTGAAGAATTAATATCAACTGTTCCTAAAACAGATGCTCTAATATAACCTTCATCATCATAGGTCCATTTATCAGGTAAAAATTGTTCACTAACACCAAGAACATCTCCTGGCATCACAAAATCTCCAGATTTAACTTTCATACTTATACCTCTAAAAATAAGAATTTTAATGAAATTTGAATAAAAAACTAATAAAACAATGTTACAAATTAGCTTTAAAATTATAAATTGTTTATATTATATATAATCATTTTCAATATTATTAGTGTTGCAAGTTATAAATTTTGAATTTCATCATATATATTAATTGTGTATAAATGAAATTGTTTATAAATAAACTTTTTTATAAATGAACTTATTTAGAAAAAAGGTTTTCATAAAAATTATGTATAAAAATTGATTGTAAAAATTAGATATATTACAATTCCAATATTAATAAATATTAATATAATAAACAGAAATTAAATAGAAGACTCAATATTTATTTTTTTCATGAAACAGTATTTCATCAAGCTGATAATTTTCCCATTTTCTTTTATTTAGAGCTATTTCTAATTCTTGAGGAGTTATTAGGGGTTTTTTATACATTTGAGAATCATCAATAGCAATTCGAGGACAAGCAGTAACAACAAAAGCATCTAAATCCATATAATGCAAAAGTGCATCAGGAGTTATATTATCAATCATTATTAAATAAGCTTCCATTCCTTCATCATTAAGGGTTTTTTTTATTTCTTTAGCTAATTCAAACCTATATTGTCCTTCTTTAGAAGAAATTAGTATTCCCCATTTTTTAGCTTCTTTTGCTTTAGTTATTCTTGCAAATCTTATTCTAAGAATCCTATCAGCAAAGTCCCCTATATCTCTTGCTTCTCCACTATAAGGATCAGCAACTATTACTGGAGATTTAGTAAAAAGATGAATACCTAATGGATGAAAATTTCCACTACCTAAAAAAAGATAAGCATCAGCATCAAGATTTTTTATAGAAGAAAAATTACAACCTAAAACTTGTCCTTTCAAAGTACTTTTTGAAGACCCTAAAACAATTTCTTTCCCATTATCTTCTAAATAGTCTTTTATTTCATTTAAAAGATTTAAATGTTGTGTTGTAGTAGCTACAGCAATTTTAGAATAATTTTTAATCAATTCAAGAGCTTCATCAAGAGATTTATAAATGTCAACTTTAGAATAGCTTTCAATAAACAGTACTGGAACATTATATTTAATCGGAAGGGGAGTATGAGCATAATGAATAATTAAATCAACTATATCCTCCATCTTACTATCACTTACATCACAAGCACCAAAACAAGGATCTCCAGAAATTATAATATTAGCATTGGTTTCTTTCTCAAGAATTCTTGCAATATTAGTTCCTTGAGTCTTAAGACCTTCTGGAAATTGGAGACCAACATTCTTAGCATTCTGTTTTTTAATAGCTTTAATAGCTTTTTCAATATTCATATCATATAATGACATACTTACTCCTATAAGAGTTAAAATAAGTTTAAAAATAGATTTAATTGAATTTAGAATAAATTTAAATGGATTAAATATATTAAATAGATTTAATGGATTTAAATGGATTTAGATTTATTAACTTAAATGTGTTTAAAAATAAATTTAAAAGAAATTAAAAATTTATCTCATGAATTGACCCATAAGTCGCCCCATAGATCCTCCACCCATCCCTCGTTTTCCTATGCCTTTCATAGCTTTTTTTGTATTATTATAATATTTTAAAAGTTCTTTAACTTCTTCATTTTTAACTCCAGAACCTTTAGCAATTCTCATTACTCTAGATTGCTTAATAACCTTTGGATTTTCCTTTTCATAAGTACTCATAGAAGACATTATAATTTTATACTTATTTATTTTATCTTCAGTCATTTTAGAAGCTTCTTTAGGTACTTTTCCACCAAGACCTGGAATCATATTCATAATTTGTTTCATTGGCCCCATTTTATTCATCATTTCAAACTGGTTTTCCATATCTTTAATAGTGAATTTACCACTTAACATAGCATTCATTGTTTCAGCAGCTACATCTTCATCAACAACTTCTTCAGCTTTTTCAATTAAACTCCTAATATCTCCCATCCCAAGTAAACGAGAAATAAATCTTTCAGGATCAAAAACTTCAAAATCATCTACTCTTTCACCAGTCCCAATAAATTTTATTGGTGCACCAATTTCAGCAACAGCTGAAAGAGCACCTCCTCCTTTAGCTGAACCATCTAACTTTGTAATTACAATTGAACCAACATCAGTAGTACTTGCAAAAGCTTTAGCTTGTTCTCCAGCCTGTTGACCAATAGTTCCATCAATGACTAACATTGCTTCATTTGGCTCAATAACAGAAGAAAGCTTCTCCATTTCATCAAGAAGATCTTTTTCTTCTTTATGTCTTCCTGCTGTATCAAATATGATGATTTTTTGATTTTTAAACTTTTTTAAACCTTTACGAGCTAAATCAACCGCATCTTTATTATCAGGATCACCATAAAGAGATATTTGCATCTCTTCTGTTAGCTGTCTCAATTGTTCATAAGCAGCTGGTCTCCAAGTGTCTGTAGAAACAACAGCAGGTGAAAAACCTTTTTTTTGTAAAAATCTGCATAGTTTTCCAATGGTAGTTGTTTTACCACTTCCTTGTAATCCTAAAAACATTATTTTAAAAGGTTTATCATTTATTTCAAGTTCATGAGGTTCACTTCCAAGAAGATTGACCATTTCTTCATAAACAATAGTTATTACATGTTCTCTTGGAGTAATTCCTTTTGGTGGTTTTTCATTAAGTGCCCTATCTTCAATTTTTTTTGATAAATTTAAAACTAAAGATATATTAACATCAGACTGAATTAAAGCTCTTTGAATATCTTTAACAACTTCTTTAATGGTTTTTTCATCGATTACAGTCATACCTGCCAATTTTTTCATTGTGTTTGTAAGACTCTTCCCTAAATTTCCTAACATCTAATCACCAGGCTTTTAATTAATAACTTTTAATTAGTAAAATTCACGATAATATTTTTAAATAATTTAAACATGATCATATTATAAGCAATTATTATATCCTAAATAATAATTACACTATATAATTACACCATAAACAATAATTATATTTTAAATAGTAATTATATAACATTTAATATTAATATTATAAAAATTAACATACAAAATTAACATATATAAACTAATATTATAAAAATTACAGAGATTATTTATACAAAATTATATTTAGTAATCATTTAATAAATAATTAATGATTAATAAATTGATTAAGAAATTTATTAAAAATATCTCATAAAAATTATGTTTTTAAAACTAATTAATAATAATTAAATCTAATAATACCGTATGAATAATATAAATAAGTATAATAATGATATTAATAAAGGTAATAAGAATATAAATAATGATAATTAAAATATAAATAATTATAATAAATATAATAAAGATAATAAGGATAATAAGAGTATAAGTAAAGATAATAAGAATATAAATACTAATAATGAAAATATAAATAATAATAAGGAATGTAAACAAAAATAGTTAATAAAGTGATAATATGCTTGAAGAATTTAAAAAAACATTACAAGAATCTCCAATCGTGAAAAAAGGAGAGTATAGTTATTTTGTTCATCCTGTATCAGATGGAATCCCTGAAATGAAGCCTGAAATCTTAAGAGAAATTGTAGAGGTTATTAAAAATAATTCTGATTTAGATATTGATAAGATTGTTTGTATTGAGGCAATGGGAATCCATTTAGCTACGGCACTTTCACTTGAAACAAATATTCCTTTTGTAGTAATTAGGAAAAGAGAATATGGGCTTCCTGGAGAAGTTCCAGTATTTCAAAAAACTGGTTATAGTGAACAAAACCTATATATTAACCAGGTGAATAAAGGGGAAAAAATACTCCTTATAGATGATGTTGTGAGTACTGGTGGAACATATATAGCTGTTATTAAAGCTCTTAAAAATATGGGTGTTGAAATTAAAGATGCAATAGCTGTAATTGAGAAAGGAGAAGGTAAAAGAATTGTAGAAGATGAAACAGGATGTTCCTTAACAACAATTATTAAAATGGATGTTATTAACAATGAAGTTGTAATTGAATCAACAATCATAGATTAAATTTATTTTTACTTTAAATTACTCCTAAACTAAATTGATTTTTAAACTAAGGTAACACTGAACTAAAGTAATGCAGAATAGTAAAATAATATAGAATACTAAAGTAATACTGAATGAATTCTTATAATTAAAATAAACCTTATAATTAAAATGAACTCTGATAATTAATATCATACTAATTTAATAAACTATTTAAATGATAACATGGATCAATACAATCTTAAAAAAGCTAAAGAGCTAATAAAACTAAATAATGAGAACATTTGTAACTGTTGTCTTGGAAGAAAGTTCTCTAATTTAAAAGAATTAGAAAATATTTCTGGAAATAGAAATAGAGGCAAATTAATTAATGAAAAACTATCTGAAAAGGATTATAATTATAAAAAATCTTCTTCATGTAAAATATGTAATGATATTCTTTTTAAAGTTCATGAAAACATTGCAAATGAAAATATATTAAAAAAAATCATTGAAAAGATTGATTATCTAAATTTAAAATTTGAAACATTTTTAATTGGATCAAAAATACCTAATAAAATCTTAGAAAAGGATGAAGAACTAAATAATATATTAGATTTAGATGTAGAAAACATTAAAAAGGAAATTAATAGAGAAATAGGGAAATTAATAGAAGTTAAATTAAATAAAACTGTTGATTTTGAAAATCCAGATATTGTAATTATGGTAGATTTGAGAAAAATTCTTGATAAAGATAAAGAAGAAAATGCAGAAGATTTATCAAAAATTAAGATTAGAATTCAGATAAATCCAATATTTATAGAAGGAAAATATAAAAAATTAATTCGTGGCATTCCTCAAACTAAGTGGCCTTGTAGGAAATGTAAAGGAAAAGGTTGTGATGAATGTAACGGAACTGGTAAGATGTATAATGAATCTGTAGAAGAATTAATCTCAAATATAGTACTAAAAGAAACAAATGGATATGAAGCTAAATTCCATGGAGCTGGAAGAGAAGATATCGATGTTAGAATGTTGGGAGAAGGACGTCCATTTGTACTAGAAATAAAAGAACCAAAATTTAGAAAATTGGATTTGTACAGTATAACAAATAAGGTTAATGAATATTCAGAAGGAAAAACTGAATATAATGATCTTAAATTTACTGAAAGAAATAGAAAGGCCGAAATAAAAGTTTCATCACCAGATACATTTAAAGTTTATCGTGCTTTAGTAGAATGTGAAGCAAAAATCTCAGAAAAAGATTTATCTAAAATTAAACAGCTTGAAAACACCATAATTAAACAGAGAACTCCTCAAAGAGTATCTCATAGAAGAGCTGATAAAGTTCGTGAAAGAGAAGTAAAAGAAGTTTCAACCAATTTAATAAATTCTAACACATTTGAAATGATAGTTAAAACACAAGGTGGGTTATATATCAAAGAACTCATTTCAAGTGATAATTCAAGGACAAATCCAAGTGTTAGTCAAATATTAAATACAAAATCAATCTGTAAAGAATTAGACGTTATCGAAGTAGGATAATTTTAAATTTAATATTAAGTTAATAAAATAATAAAATTAAAATATTAAAAATTATATATTATTTAAATAATTTTTTTAGTAATAAAAAGAATATTAAAAGTAATAAAAATAATAAATGTAATAAAAATAATAGTAATAATAATATTAGTAATGGTAATAATATTAGTAATAATAACGAAAAAAATAAATATTAAATTTTTAACTAAATCTCAGAAAATACTTGATCTAAAGCTAAAATCATTTTATCAATTTCTTCTTTTGTTATTATAAGAGGTGGGGCAAACCTTAAAACATTGCCAGCAGTTGAATTAATTAAAAATCCTCTTTCTCTCATCTTATTTGTTATTTCAGAAGAATCTCTGTCTAATTCAATAGCTAAAAAAAGACCAAAACCACGAACATCAGTTATAAAATCATATTTTTCATTTAAATTAATAAATTCATTTTTAAGATAGTTTCCAAGATTTTTAGAATTTTCAAGAAGATTTTCATCTTTAATTGTTTCAATGACAGTCAAAGCCACAGCACATCCAAGAGGATTTCCACCAAAAGTAGATCCGTGATCACCATAATCAAAACCCTCAACAACTTCACCTCTAGCTAAAAGCCCACCAATTGGATATCCATTACCAAGAGCTTTAGCTATAGTCATAATATCTGGCTTAATTCCAAATAATTCATAAGCAAACATCTCTCCCGTACGTCCAAAACCTGTTTGAACTTCATCAAGAATAAAAAGAACCCCTTTTTCACGACATATAGCTTCAACTTCTTTTAAATACATTTTTGGAGGAACTACAATACCTCCTTCTCCCTGAATAGCTTCAATAAGAACAGCAGCAGTATCATCAGTGATAGCATTAGCTATTGCCTTACTATCACCAAAAGGTACATGAATGAATCCAGAAGGCAATGGTTTAAAAGGTTCTTTATATTTATCTTGACCAGTAGCTGTAACAGTCACAAGAGTTCTTCCATGAAAAGAATTATTGGTGGCAATTATCTCACCTTTTCCAGTGAATTTTCTAGCTAATTTTATAGCTCCTTCATTTGCTTCAGCACCACTATTTGCAAAGAAAATACGGTCAAAAATAGTTATTTCAGCTAATTTTTTCGCAAGTTTTACTTGTTCTTCAGTATAGTAAACATTAGAAACATGAATCAACTTTTCTGCTTGTTTTTGAATAGCTTCAATTACTTTTGGGTGTGACTGACCTAATACATTTACAGCTATTCCTGCAAAAAAGTCTAAATATTCATTTCCATCTGCATCCCAAATATTAGCTCCATTACCATGAGTCAAAGCTATTGGTTGGCGTCCATAAGTTTGCATAATATATTTAGAGTCTAAATCGATGATTTCTTTGTTATTCATTGTGTTTCCTCATATTAACATAATACTAATTGTATAATAATTAGTATAATAAATTTTATTTATTATGATAAAATTTATTTTAATTATTTTATAATTTTTATTAATTTTATATTAATTCTTTATTACTTTTTATATTAATTCTTTATTAGTTTTATATTAATTCTTTAATTATTTTATATTAGTTTTTTAATAAATTAAAATGGTTGAATCCATATTTATTATTTATCTATAATTATTAGGTTATCTATAGTAAAATATTAATTACTGATAGTATAATTATTAATTTATCTATTATTATTAATTATATCAAAAAATAGTTATACAATAAAAAACATAAAAAATTTTGATATAATTTAGATATTTTTATATTAATTAATATTTTATATAATAAAATGATTCTTATATAATAGAATGATTTTGCATATTATCGAATATATTTTATATATTGAATAATTATATTATATAATCGAATAATTGTATTAATTATAATTAGATTAATTATTATTGTATTAATTATTAAATAATATAATTATATATAGTTAAATAATTTTATAATATATTTTTATATCAAATATTATTATATCAATAGTATTATGTTGAATATTATTGTATTAATGTTATTATATTAAATATTGTATATTAAGTATTTTTATATTTAATATTTCTTATATTTCGAATGTTTAACATGTTTTAGACATTGATCTAAATTTAAATAAGTTTTAGGTGATATTATGAAAAAAGCTATTATTGAAACTGAAAAAGGTAACATAGAGTTAGAATTATTTGAAAAAGATGCCCCTAATACTGTTGCTAACTTTGAAAAGTTAGCTAAAGAAGGATTTTACGATGGTTTAACATTCCATAGAGTTATTGATGATTTTGTAATTCAAGGCGGATGTCCAAAAGGGAATGGAACTGGTGGTCCAGGATACACAATCAAGTGTGAAATAAACGATAATAAGCATGGAACTGGTGCTTTATCCATGGCACATGCAGGTAAGGATACTGGAGGAAGCCAATTTTTTATAACTCATTCACCTCAACCTCACCTTGATGGTGTTCATACTGTTTTTGGAAAAGTTATCTCTGGAATGGATGTTGTTAATTCAGTGAAACAAGGAGATAAAATGTTAAAGGTGACTATTCAAGGTTAAACTTTAAAAAATATTTTTTTTCTATTTTTATTTTAATTTCTATTTTTATAATTATTTATATCCTATTATTTATATCATATTTTACATTTACATTTTATTTCATACTTTATTTCATGTTTTGTTTTATATTAATAGACTTAACTTAATTTTAATTTAATAATAATCAATTAATCTAAAAATCCGGTTATTAATACAATTTCTTCAAAGAAAAATTTTTCACTAGCAGTAATCTCAACTAAAAATCCTAATTCTTCTAGTTTTAATAATGTTTGTTCTATATTAGAAAGTGAAGACTGAATAAGCTGTACCTTTCCATTCTTATTAAGATGATTTTTCACTTGATTTAAAAAAGGATCAATTACTTTTCTTCCATCTAATCCACCATCAAATGCATAATTTAAATCATCTTCTAAAATTTCATCATTTTCAGTTGGTAGATATGGAGTATTAAATAAAATAACATCAAATTTTCCATTTCCATCAAAACCTTCAGATTCAAGAGGTTCAAATAAATCTCCAAAAAGAATATTTATATTATCAATATTATTTAACAAAAAATTTTTTTCAGCAATTTCAATAGCATTAAAATTAATATCAGTAGCTACAACTTCACCAGCAACTTTTGAAGCATACATTGCAACTATTCCAGACCCTGTTCCTATTTCAAGAACTTTTTCACCAGGATTTATATTCAAATTATCAATTAAAAGAAAGCTATCATCTGATGGTTCATAAACCATCTTTTCTAATTCAATATTAAACTCTCCAATCTTCATACAATCCATTCCTATTATTTTACAATTTACTCTAAAGTTATCCCCATAATATAGGTTTAATCAAACTAGTTAATTCTAATATTTCCTCAGGAGAGGTTTTTACAACTCTTTTAACTAAAAATGATTCTAATTCAGGACTAGAATCTAATAAATCCCTTAATATTTTTTTATCAGAATAGCCTAAAATATTTCTTGAATCAATTAAAGCATTTCTAATTTTCTTATTTTTATGAGGGAAAATTGCTCTACATACCACTGAATAATCCTTTTCATTAGTCTTATTTGAAAAAAAACTTTCATTTTTTATATGAGTTAGCTTAACAACAGCTGAATTTACTTTTGGTTGTGGAATAAAGGACTGAGGAGATATATTATCTAAAAATTCAATACTTGTTTTAAAATACAACATTGCAGAAAGTCTTGAATAATTCTTATCGCCTACTTTAGCTATCATACGATTAGCAAACTCTTTTTGATACATTAAAATAGCTAAATCAAAATCAAATTCCAGAAATTTAAAAGTTATTGGAGAAGATATTTGATAAGGCAAATTAGAAACTATCTTATTAGATTTTGAAAAAGTTGATATTTCAACATTTAGTGCATCGTCATTTATTAAATCTATATTGCTAACATTTTCCTCTTCTATTCTTTCAGATAAAATTTCAAATATTTTCTTATCCTGTTCAATAGCTACTACTTTTTTAGCTTTTTTAGACAGTTCTATTGTTAATGTTCCAATCCCCGGACCGATTTCTAATATAGTGTCATTTTTTGAAATATTAGCAAAATTAATTATCTTTTTTCTTTTATAATCATCAATTAAATAATTTTGCCCTAAATTTTTATTTAAGCGAATTCCATGCTTTTGAAGTATATTTTTAGTTTCAGTAGCTAAAGAAAAACTATGCTCATTATTTTCATTAGATTTCAAATTATCACTTCAATAAATAGGAATCAGCAAACAATAATTATTAAATAGAACTTGATAAATAAGGATTAATAAATATAGATGATAAATATTGATAATAAATATAGATAATAAATATGGATAATAAATATAGGTAATAGATATTCAAGAGATATAAATCAACATTTAGAAATTAATAAATATGAATTTATTATGAAAAACAGAATAAAAATAAAAAAACAAAAAAATAAAGAAAATTATAAAATAAAAAGATTAATAAATAAAATAAAAATTAATCTATTAATCTCTTCTCCTATGCTTATTTTTACCTTGTCTTTTTCTATTTTTTGAGTCATGCCTTCTTGGAGAATGAGTAAAAACACGATACTTATTTTTACCTCTTTTCGGTTGAGTAGTGTCAAGTTCCATTTTCACTCTCTTAGCAATACTATCAATAGGATCTTTAAGTAAAGGAACTCTCTCTTTTAAATCATTGAAATTTTTAAAGGGTTCTTCTTCTCTTGCTTCAATAATAGCCCACATATGCTTTTTACCTATACCAGGTAATAGTTCTAATTTATTCAAACGTGTGCTTAAAGGTCCGGCTTCATTAATCCATTTAATATACTTATCTTCATGATTCATTATTATTTCACTAATAACATAATCAATTTCAATCCTACTTGTTGCAGTCAAATTTTCGAAATCAAGTTTTCCTTTAACCCGACTTATTTTGTCTCTTTTTCCTGCACCGATGTATACATTTTCATGAATCTCTAAATCAACATTGTCTTTTGGAATTAACTCTAATAAAGTAAAGTTTTCGGTTCCGATAGCCTGAGCAACAGGCTTTTTCTTAAAGGTAGACATATTTTCCTTTACATAGCCTAAAGGTAAATAGTCTAATATTACTGCATTATCTTCCATTTAATCACAACATTAAGCACAGATTTTTATTTTTATAATTCAATACTCTGCCTTAAGATTATAAGTTTTTATATTAATTCTGTGTGTAAATTTTTATATTTAGTATTTATATATAATTCTTAATACTTCTTATGTAATTATTATGTAATTATTATGTAACTATTATGTAATTTTTAATGTAATTTTATATGTAAATTGTTTAAATTAAAGAACATTTTAAGTTATAGTTATCTTCATATTGTTTCTATTACATTTAATACTTTTCTATATAATTAAAATTATGATATAATTAAAAACTTTTAAACCATATTAATATTATTTGATTTAATACGATAATCATAAATTATTAAATAAAAATATAGCAATAAAATATAATTATGAATTATAAACTACAAAAAATCATTAAATAGTTATTTAATCTATAATTAAAATAATTTCTGATATCAAAAATTATTAAAGTTATTTTCTAATTAGTTATGTGAAACTAAACATAATATAATATTTTAATTATAAAGCTAATTATAAATAATATTATAGAAAATAAACTAATAATTAAACCAATTAATAATAGTAAAATAAAAAAAGACTTCTAATAAATATTATATTAAAAACAATGATTAATAATAAATCTATTAATAATAAACCTATTAAATAGATAATAAACCTATTATTAAATAATTAATTTATTAATTATTGATTTAGTTAATAATATAATAAATACAAAATATCAATATGAAATCTATAAAAATATTGAAATCAATAAATTTATAATATAGAACAGTTACAATTCAATAGCTCATCATTAAACAATAATAAGCTATTAAATAATAGTTAAAAAATTAGATAAGTTATGCAAAATCTATTCATCATCCCTATATTCATCAACAATAGAAAGAATTTCTTCTAATTCTTCTTTTGATATAGGTAATCTTTCTTTAGCAAACAAAAGTCTTAAATCAGACAAATCTTTAGGCATTAAGTCAGCAATACGTACTGCATGCTTTTTCTTAACTATCTCTTCTAATTTCCCTATTAACTCTTCAGTATCTTCTAAAGAAAGTTTATTGAACTTTGTAACATGATCTAAAGTTAAATTCTGTTCATAACTTAATTCATATTTCTCTTGAAAGTCTTCAAGTATCTCTTTTACTTTAGCTGCAGGAATTGGCTCATTTTCTAATGCTTTCTTCCCTATCATAGAATCACTCTTGTGGTTTCAAGTGTTCTGGTCTAACAATCAATTCTTTAGCTTTGTTACCATCGTTTAATGCTAAAACATAAGCATTTCCTTTATATCCAATTACTTTAGCTGTCTTACCATGGAATCTTGGATGTGGTTGACCTCTATGGATACTAGGATCAATAATAATATGTACTAAATCATCATTATTAAATTTCTGAATTTTTCTAGTTATAGGGTTAGATCTTCCAGGTCTTGAAACCTTAGTCATTTTATTTCTTGATCTACTTCTAAATCCTCTTGATCTTTGCATTTAAATAACCTCGTATAATTATAACATGTAAATAGTAATATAGATATGTTATTAAGTAATTAAATATAATAACAATCTAAAGATTACAGAATATCATTGGACATAATTTCAATAAGTATTTTTAAAGTTTTATATTAAAATAAAAATTATGAAAAATTATCCTATCTTTGATAATATTAATATATTCTTATTGAAGGTATTAATATATTTTTGCCTTTTTGAAATTTTATACCTTTTAAAATTTTAATAATAAATTTAATAATAACTTGAATAATAAATTGAATAAAATACTAATGAAAATATTAATAAAAAATATAATGAAAAATATTATTAAAAATATTATTAAAACTATTAATTGAAAATTATTAATGAAAAAATTAGTGAAAAATAATTATTAGTGAAAAATAATTAATTTTTATTAAATACGTGAAATAAATAAAAATTATCTTAAGCTATTTCACCATTAAAGACTAATTCTGCATCTCCTTTCATAAATGCTCCTAATCTATCATTTTTTTCATAAACTTCAATTTCCAAATCCCCCCCAGGAAGATGAACTAAAACATTATTATCCAAAATTCCAAGTTTAAAACCAGATAAGACACAGGAAGTAGCTCCAGTACCACAAGCATAGGTAAACCCTGCACCCCTTTCCCAGGTGATAACTTTAATTTCATTTTTAGAAATTATTTCAACAAAATGGACATTTATCCTATGAGGAAATGCCTCATGATTTTCAATAGCTGGACCATAAATATCTAAATTAACACTACTCAAATCAGAAAAATTAGTATTTTCTGTGAATATTACTGCATGAGGATTGCCAACACTAACTGTGGTCATAGTTATCTCTTCATCATTAACAATTAATACCTCATCTAAAAATTCATCCACACTAGCTATCATTGGAATTTCTGAAGTTTTAAAAGTTGATAAACCCATGTTAACTTTAAAAAATTTAGATAAATTTTTATTTTTCTCATCAACAGTGATCTCGACTTTTTTTAATCCACCTAAAGTTTCAACATTGATTTTATCTTTTTTAATGATATTATTATCATAAACATATTTAGAAAAGCATCTGATACCATTACCACACATTTCAGCTTCGCTGCCATCTGCATTGAAAATTCTGAACTTTATTTCACCATTATCTGTAGCTGGACAAACAAAGATTACTCCATCAGCACCAATAGAAAAACCTCTTTTACATATATCAATTGAAAAGCGAGATTTTTCATTTTCTGGGATTATTTCTTCATTAAATTCATTTATAACAACATAATCATTTCCAAGACCATGCATTTTAGAAAACTTTAATCCTGATAAATTCATTTACAACCTCTTTTGAATTATTAAACCATTTAATAGTTAAATTTGTAATAATTAAACTAAACTAATAAACCATTAAACTAATTTTCTAACCTTTTAGGAAGAATTTGGTTTCTGAAAAGATCATCGTAAGTTTCTCTTTCCCTTATTATTTCAGACTTTCCATCTTTCACAAGAATTTCAGCTGGTCTTGGTCTTGAATTATATTGAGAAGCCATAGAAAATGAATATGCTCCTGCATTCATTATAGACAAAAGATCACCTTCTTCAATTATCGGAAGAGGCCTATCTCTTGCAAACAAATCTCCAGACTCACATACATTACCAGCAACATCAACTTTTTCAATTTTTGCTCCATTTTCAGAAGTTTCATTAGCTTTATTAGCTACAACAATATGATGATATGATCCATACATTGCTGGGCGAAGAAGGGTGTTAAATCCAGAATCTACACCAATAAATTTACGATAACTATTTTTAACAGTGTTAACTCTAGTTAAAAGAACTGATGCATCACCAACAAGATATCTTCCAGGTTCTATATACATAGAAGGTTTGTTTGTCCCATCCATTCCATATTCAGATAATTTTGATTTAAATATCCCAGTTATTTCCTCTGCAAATGGATCAATATCAAGTAAATTTTCTTCTGGTTCATAAGGTATTCCAAGACCACCACCAAGATCTAAAAATTCGAAATCAATATCTGCTTCTTGAGAAACTTTCCCAGCAATATCCATTAAGACAGTTGTAGCTAACTTGAAAGGTTCTGGATCTAAAATACCTGAACCAATATGAGTATGCATTCCAACAGGTTCAAAACCCATGTTTTTAGCTAATTTATAAACTTCTACTGCTTCACTCTCTTTAATACCAAATTTACTCATTTCTCCACCAGTGATACAGTGTTCGTGATGTCCTGCACCAACCATAGGATTTACTCTGAAAGAAATCTTATATCCTTCAGGATCAACAATTTCAGCTAATCTTTTTAACTGAGAAACAGAATCTAAATTTATCCTAACCCCAGTTTCATCAATATATCTTAATTCATCGTTAGTAACATTATTTCCAGTGAAAAGAATCCTATCAGAAGAGAAACCAGTTTTTAAAGAGGTGAAAACCTCACCTGGAGAAACTGCATCAATACAACTACCTTCTTCTTCGAGTATTCTCATTACAGAAAGATTAGTATTAGCTTTACAAGCATAAAGTATTTTAAAATCAGAATAATATTTAGTAAAAGCATTAAAAACTCTTTTATAATTATCTCTTATTCTATCTTCATCAATAACATACAAAGGAGTTCCATATTCCTCTGCAAGTTTAGTAGCATCTGCTCCACCAATATCCACATGACCTTTATCATTAATTTTAAGATTTAAATCCATTTAATTCACCTGATGCAATATAATAAATTATTAAATAAATTATTATTTTAAATATTTATGCTCACATTCTCAAAATTTAGTTAATAGCTATTAATAAATAATATTTTTTTTATATTATATAAGCTTTTTATAGGAATAATATAAGTTTTTTATAAGAATATGAATTTATTATATGAATTTTTATTAAGGTTAAAAATAGAGCTAAAATTAAAAAAGAAATACAAAAAAATATTATAATTTAAAAATATTATAATTTAAAAGTATTATAATTTAAAACTATTATATTAATTAAAAGTACTATAATTAATTAAGAGTATTATACTCAATATAATGATTAAAGATAGTTTTTTAATAAATAAAAGTTTTTAAATAAAGCTTTTTAATATTATCCTAATATTATATATTCTATTATCTATGTACTAACATCTTCATTAAAATGTTATTTATATCTCCTCTACTGATAATACCAATAACATGCTTATTTGAATCTAATACTGGGAGTTTTTTAAACTCATTCTGAGATAAAATTTGAATAGCTTTTTCTAAAGTATCATTATCGTTTAAATAATATAATTTTCTTTTAGTTATCAAGCTATCAATACTATCAGTTATTTTATTATTTAAAACTTCTTGTTCTGATTCTCCTTCTTCAATTAATATATTGTATATAAAATCATGGGCAGAATAGTCTTTTGGAGCAAGATATCTTATGATATCCCCATCACTAACCATGCCAATTAGCTTATTTTGATCATTGACAACCGGAACTCCTCCAATATTATGTTTAGAAAATAATTTTAGTAAATCTTTAATTTCAGCAGCAGGATGTATAGAAATAACATTTGAAATCATGAAATCTTTTACTTTAAGAGTTTGCTTTGATAAAGTTTGTTTTGGTAGAGTTTGCTCTGGTTTTTCACTTTTAATTTTAGATTTTGGACAGATATAGTTCCTATTTAGTACTATAACTATAATAGAGCTTACAACAAAACAACTTCCAACAATAAACGGTGTATTAGGAGCATATAATTCAGTTAGAATCCCAGCTAAAAAAGGTGCAATAGCTCCACCTATCATACGTAAAAAACTAAAAGCAGCCGATGTTGTTGAGGCTTCAACAGGCGATGTTGTCATTACAGCATTAGTAAATAAAGAATTACTATTTCCAAACAATAAACCAGAAATAATTATACATCCAGATATAATGAGTAAATCAGATGTAAATATGCCCATGACTAAAAGAAGAATTGTAAATAAAATTAACATGACATATAATGATTTAATTGTTCCAAAAGTCTTTTCAAGTCTCGGTGCTATGAAATAAGAAGAAATACCAAGAAGAATACCCCATCCTAAAAATATAAGTCCTATATTAAAGGGATTTAATCCTAGTATCAATGGACTATAAGCTAATAATGTAAAAAAACCAAAATTATAAAGAGAGTTAGCAATTCCCAAAACTGCAATAGATCTATTTTTCATTGCACGAAAAGGTTCTTTTAAAGAAGTGTTTGATTTTGTACCGAGATCTTCTTTTACATTGGGTAATTTAGTGAATAATAATAAAAATACAATAACCATCATCACTCCAATTCCAATAAATGGATATCTCCATGAAAATTGTCCAAGAATTCCCCCAATTAATGGCCCTGCTGCAACTCCTATTCCAACAGCAGCTTCAAACAAAACAATTGACTTTGTTTTTGAAACTCCTGCAACAGTTACCATAGCAGCAAGCCCTGTAGCAAAGAAAAGAGAGCTTCCTAATGCCCAAATACCACGTAAGCCAATGATAGTCCAAATATTAGTTGCAAATCCTGCAATAGCTGCAAAAACACCAATTATAATAATACCAATAAGTAAAGCTTTTTTAAGACCTAGTCTTGTAGATATAACTCCTGTAATTAGTGCACCTATTGCCATTACAATATTATAACTACTATATAACAAAGTAACTTCACTAGGACTTGCTCCCAATTGAGTTGAGAGTGTTGGTAAAACAGGTCCTATAAGTCCCATACCCATTAATGCAGTGATAATTGCAATAAATAGCAACCATACAGATGAAGGCAATCCTTCATTTTTAATTGATTCATTTGATGACAATTAATACCTCCTTAATTTTTATTATAAATGATATATCAACTATTGATATATCAGCTATTTTTAGATAGTCAATAAATTAAATTAATTAAATAGATTAAATAAAGTAAATTAAAAATATTAAATTAATTAGATTAAATAAATTAAATTAAAAATTATTATAATTAAATTAAAAATATGAGAAAAAATTCATATAGAATAAGAAATCATATTGAATTATGGAAAATCATATACAAAAGCATCATATACAAAAAACTGTAGATAAAAAAGATGTATATATAATATATAGAAAAACTAAAGATAAAAAATTATAAATTCAAATCTAATTTTTCCAATAAGTAAAATAGTTTTTCAAGTTCATCTTTAGTAAAAATACTTTTAATCTCTTGAGAATTTTCTAACATTAACTTAGATGTATCCTTATATAAATTCAAACTTTTATCAGTTAAATATATTAAAAACTCTCTTTTATCTTGAAAGGAAACTTTTCTTTCAATAAGTCCTTTATCAGCAAGAATATTCAAACTTCTTGTGATAGCTCCAGTATCTCTATTTGAAGCTTTTGAAAGCATTTTTTGATTACATCCTTCATTTTGATATATAAAATATAACATATACCACTGTTCAAATGTAATATCATAATATTTAAATTTATTTTGAAGTATCCTTCTTAATTTGTAGTTTATTTTTATAAATTCAAATAATAAATCACTTTTATCAAAAACATATTCCATACAATGACCTTTTCCTAACAATAGATTAACTTGTTAAATAAATTTTAATTGATATATCAACTATTTTTAAATAATAGTATTTAAACTTTTTGAATTTCCAATATTAAAAATATGAATAATTATGATAATTATAGATGATTATAAATGATTATAAATAAATTTACATAATTTATGAATAAGGTTAGATAATTAATAATATATTGAAGAGTAATAATATATTTTATATAAAATATAAAAATAACAGTTAAGAGTTGATAAAATGAAAAAACCCTATGGTCTAGTAATGAGAGGATTATTAAAAAAAGATGAAAAAATTCTACTATTAAAAAGACATCCTAAGTCTAAAACAAATCCTAGTCGGTGGGAACTTCCTGGAGGGAAAGTTGAACCAGGAGAAGACTTTGACAAAGCACTCATCCGTGAATTTAGTGAAGAAACAAACTTATCTATTGAGTTAAGCGATTTAATAGGAGCAGTTCAAGAAGATTTTCCTCATAAAAAGACTATAGCTGTTGTTATGAATGTTAATATTACTTCTGAAATTCCAGAAATAAAAATAAGTAATGAACATGTTGATTTTAAATGGGTTGATATTGAAGAAATTAAAGACTTGAAAATATCTGGATGGTTCAAAACTTTAATGAAAGAAAAAAACTACTCTTTATAACTTAAAATTAAAATAAAATTACAGTTAAAGAACTCTAATAATTTTTAACAAGTTGATAATAATACTAAGTATAATTAGTAATATTAATAATGCTAATAATGCTAATAATGCTAATAATGCTAATAATGCTAATAATGCTAATAATGCTAATAATCACTAATACTATTATTTAAATTATTTTGAATACTAAATTTTTATAAAAAATTATATGAACATTTAAAAAATTTTAAAAATAAATATTATTTCATTTGTTTAGATAACTTTGGATGGCATATAAACTAAATGAAAAATATATAAAAATCAATATAACTCTATATTAAACTATTTTAAATAAAATTATGTTATTTTAATAAACTTTATAATTTTTAATTTGTGTTGATATTATATCTGATTTTGTATATAATTTAATTTACATCTAATTTGATCTTAAACAAAAAATTTGATTAATTATAAACAGATGGAGATAATATTATGAAAGAATACAGTGATGAAATAATAGAATTTTTAGTATATGTTAAACCTTCAAAATATAGACAAAAGATATTAATATCACTTAAAGATGAAAAATTAAAAATTCCTTCTGAAATAGCTAGAGATGTTGGAGCAATAACAAGCCATATTAGTATCTATTTATCTGGATTAAAAGAAAAAAATCTAATAAAATGCATTAATGAAGAAGCAACTAAAGGAAGACTATATCATATAACAGAAAATGGTAAAAAAGTATTAAAATATATATAACATTGAAAATTACTTCATATTATACTTATTTTATAAGATCTATATTGTATCTTTTATTAATTTTTTTCATATTTATCAATTTAATGTTTTAAAATACTTATCTTCTATATTTTGAGATTTGATTTTTTATAATGTCTTTATTCCCAAAGGTAATTTTCCAAAGTATTTTTTGAATTTATCAGGCCAATTTTCAATGTTTATTCCATGTTGGCTTATAAAAGCAGCTGTCCATCTTTCTAAACCTATTCCACTGCATCCAGACCATAATTTTTTATTATTTTGAGATTTTACATTGAAACCTTTTGTATATTTATCCGCATTAACAGATAAGTTTTGAAATTCGATCCATTTATTATTATAAGGAGTTATTGCTTCATAATCAACAGTTCCTGCACCTTCCATATCAGATAACCCTTTTTTTCCTTCTTGGGCCATAAACCATGGTGTAACCCATGCAGTCCTCCATTTAAGCTCTAATATATTTTCAAAAATATTTTTATATTTTTCTTTAATCTCTTCTGCCATTTCAAGTGTTTCTTTTCTGGTTCCTAACCATACTAACTCCAATCGATGAAATTCATCAACTCTTTCAATTCCATGAATTCCCCCAGATTCATATCTATGACTAGTTCCAGAATGATCATATACTTTTAAAGGTAATTGATCGATAGAAACGGTTTCGCCTTGCAAAAATCCCCAAAAAGAAGGACATTGAGCATAACACATACCTCCAATTGGTGAATCAATTTTATTTTCGATTAAATCTATTGGTATTTCTTTTGTTATATTATATATGTTTTTTACATCTTCCCAATATTCAGGATCTCTAGTTTTTGGAGGACAAACATAATATATTTCAGGATAAACACCCTGTGCATGCCCACTCCTCATCCAAACTTCCCATGGTACTAACTTTGGAAAAATCATTTCTGAAAATCCTAAAGGCTCCAACAATTCCTTTAATGTTATTTTCTCAAAAGTTCTAAATAAATGAGTAGCTTGAGGACCATAAATCCATTGCCCTCTATTATAACCTCTTTTAATCCATCCCTCCTTTTCCATGACCTTAGTAGGATCCTCTTTAAATTTAAATTTTTTATCTTCACTTTCCCATAACAATTCCCAATGTTCATTTTTACCACCATAATCATTCATTTTATTTTTTAATAAGGTGATGATTCTATCAGGTATTCTTTTTTCAATTTCAGAATATGTAATTTTGTTTTCTGATTCAGTATCAAACAATATAACTATGCATTTATCTCCATATTCTATATTTTTAACATAAGGTAAATTTTTTATGTTCAATGATTTTTTTGATTCCATTTTTATATCAAAATATTTTATTAAAACATCCCGAATACCTATTTTAAATTTTTTTCCTGTAAAATTTGATAATTCTTTTTTTAATCTTATTAACACTTCATGAGCTCTAATAAGTTGGTTACTCTCAAATTTTATTGTTAGTATATTCTTTTCTATTTTAAAATCATTTATAGAACACCCTATTTCTCCATTTTTTGTTAATATTTTTTTTGTATTTTCATTTAGAAATTTATATATAACTTCTTTTAAATCAGTAATATCTTTTGTAAAAACAAAACTTCCAATTAATTTGAAATAAATCATTTTATTCACATCTTATTTTTAATTTAATAAATATTTTTCTAGTTTTTCATGGTTTTCAAGGATAATATCTGCTTTATTTAAAAAAGAATCTCCCAAATATGTTTTTAACCCTATACAAAATAAATTTGCATTTTTAGCAGATTGTATGCCTAAAGGAGCATTTTCTATTACAATAACCTCATTTTTTTTAATATTTAAAGCGATTAATGCTTTTAAATAAGGTTCAGGATCTGGTTTACTTTTATTTGTATCATCACCAGTGATTAAAACTTTAAAAACATTTTTAAAATTATTTTCAACAATTTTTTCAACATTTTTCCTATTAGAACCTGAAACTATTGCTAAGTCATACTTTTTTTCAAGTATTTTAAGCAATTTTACTACACCATCAAATGGTTTAATTTTAACAATTTCATTAAATATTTTATCTTGTTCTTTTCCTAAAAACTCTATATCCTGCTTTTTTACTTTTTTCCCCATTCTTTCAAATATTATCTTTACTGTCTGTTTATAGTCCGAACCTTCCAATTCATATATAATTTCACTATTAATCTTCAAACCATATTTTTCAAATGCCAATTCCCAAGCTTTTACATGATAAGGCATAGAATCAATTAAAACTCCATCCATGTCAAATATCACAGATTTTATTTTTTTTAATTTCATGATATGACTCAACTATTTAGATAATAAAAATTTAGAGTAAGGACCTTGGTGAAAAAATTCCTCTGGAAAGCCAAGATATTTAGAACTTTCAATGTTAAAATTTAATTTTTTAAACATTAACTCCCATTCTTCCTTTGTTTTAAATGAATAAGGCATAGGCATGGTTCTATTCAAAAATAAAATATTTGATAACCAATCCATTAGCAATAAATAATTCATTTTCTCCATTATTGTTAATTTGTTGTACTCATTAGTAGCTTCATTGTTTAATATCCCTTTTTCTTTTTCAGAAAAACAATATTCAAAAATTATAACTCTACCATCAGGTTTTAGTTTTCTATATATATCTTCCAAAAAATTACTTTGATCTTTAAATTCTATATGATGCAACATGTCAATTATCAATATAATATCCATAGATTCATCTAAAACTGGAATATTAACTGGTGAATCTTGTAATAGAAATGATATGTTTTTTGAACTTATTAAACAAGAATCAATATCATTAGGTAAATAAACATCAGTTCCAGTATAATTGACATTATCATCATCTAAGAAAAAATATGCCATATTTCCATTACCACATCCCACATCTAAAATATCATTTCCTCCATTAATCCAATTTTTTACAAAATTAAATATTTTAGTATATCTTACTTGTTTAATTTCATATTCAATACGATGATTTTGAAAATTTGGATGATTAGTAATATAAGGAATAAATCTTTTAACATTCTCTAAATCTTCCTGAACTAATAATTCTTTTATTTGTGTTATCAAATCTTCTGAAATATTATTAAAAGAATATCCTCTTTCCAATGATTCAATTAGAAAATTATACAAATTTTCATCGAAGTTTTTAATATAATCAAACCATGATGTTTTCTCAAATTTCACATTGTTTTTTATTGTTTCTTGTTTACTCCTATTTTTTATTTTCATTATAAAACCTCTTCTAAATTTAATACTTTGAAAAAATAATTAAAAGACTCTTCTAAATAAGGAAATTCCTTAATTTTTTCTTCAATCCTATTTTTATAATTTTCACTATTGTAAAACCTCTTTATAACATCTTTTCTAATACTAATCCATTTCTCTTCTTCGAGAATATGATTTTTAAAAACTGGCAAATCAGCAGTAAAACGATTATTATCTTCAGTTAAATTGTCACAATGTTCTTCATAGGAAGATGTTCCTACAAAAGGAGTATAAAAACCTAATCTTAGTTGATCAATTGGTAAATCAATAATATTCTCTAATATATTGTATGTATCCTCAGGAACTTGATCAGGGAAACCCATCATTATATATCCCCTTGTAATTATACCATTTCTATCTGCAGCCGATAATGATTTTTTAATTCTTGAAAGTTTTTGAAATTTTTTAATTTTTTTTAACCTATAGTTTTCAAGAGCTTCAACACCAAAACCTAATCTTCTAAAGCCTGCATTTTGAAGTTTAAATGCTGTTTCATCATCTAAGTTTTGATTTACATATCCAAAACTATAAATATTGTTTAACTTTGATAGATCATATAATAGTTCATATAATTTGTTTTTATCATTATTAAGAGCTAAATCAGTCCAAAAAAGAGAATTAGTACCAAATTTTTTCTTTAAATAATTTATTTCATTAATAACATCAGAAACATTACGAAAAGAAGTATGTGTATCCGACCATATAAGAGAAGATGCACAAAATGAACAATTAAATAAACATCCTCTACCATAAGAAATCATTGCAGGATTTATTTGTTTATCTGGTGATGGAACTGATAATGGGAATGATTTTGCTCTTTTCAAAAATTTTTCATTTCTAATAGGCCATGGGCTATTTTCACCCATATTTAACTTGAAATTCTCATCATTTTTAAATTCAGAACCAGTCAGTGATTTAATTAAATTCAACATTTGAATTTCACCTTCACCAAGTATACAATGATCAATACAAGAATTTTGGCAGAAATTTTCATCTCCTGAAGGATGATATCCACCACTTACAGTAATAATTTCATTATCAATATCCTTAATTTTTTCAAAAATAGAAATAACATCATTAGCAGCATATGAATATGTTGAAACACATACAACGTTTAAATCATGATCAAATTTTAATTTTGAAACAATCCTGTCATGATCATATATGTTTTCTTGAAGGATATGGATATCCAAAATTGGAAGATTTTCTTTTAAAAAAGAGCCTATGCATTCCATAGTATAAGGTTCCCAAATACCAGATGGTGCACCACTACCATAACTCCCCTGATTAGGAGTACTTACCATTATTTCATTATTAATTTCTGAAACAATAGGGTCTATTAAATAAATTTTTATTTTCATTGTTTATCCCTAAAAAAATATATTTTTGAATTTGAATGTTATTTCAAACTACTTTACATAAATTAACGTTTGTTTTTTTTATTATATAAACATAGCGAGTATTCTGTATAAAATTGTCATGTTAAATAATAAGACATTATAACCTAAAATAATGTTAAAACCTATTAAAATATTCAAATCATATTATTAAATTAAAAAACAAGTAAATACTTAAATTAGATATATTTCGTATTAATAATTGCAATTAAATATATAAATCTAAGATTATAAACATCTAAATAAATTAAATTAAACAGTTTAATCAGAATTATATTAATATTCATCATAAACAAAAATGATAAAAAAGTATTAAAGTATATATAATATTAAAAATTACTAGATTACTTCAATTTATTCATTAATCCAGATTTACGAGCATAATGAAACAAATAAAGTTGAACATAGCCTGCGTATTCACCAAAATGCTCCATTCCGAACTCTCGGATTTTAGAAACAGAAATATCTTTATTATCAAAATACAGATAAGAAATAATTCTTTTTATCCATATATCAGTAGGAAAAGCTTCTTTAAACCCATAACCATAAAGAAGAATACAATCAGCCACTTTTGGACCAACACCTGGAAAAGTTAAAACTGTTTCGAATGCTTCTTCATAATCCATATCAAATATTCCAAGGAGATTTATATCATTCGAGAGAATTTCACTTGTTTTTTTGATGTAAGAAGCCCTATAACCTACACCACATGATTTTAGATTTTTAATGCAAAATTCCATATCAATTGACCCATTAAAAGAATCAAATTCTTCTAAATCATTTTCATGAACAAACTGGAGTAATTCAGGACAAGGAAATTCATAGAATATTCCAGATGAAAATTTAACAGGATTTCCCCATTTTTTCCGGATATTAGCTATCGATTTTGTCCAACGAACAATAGAATTATTAGCTGATGCAATTGAGGATACAATAGCTTCAAAAGGATTTTTAGCTAAAAATAAACGAAGTCCTCTCGAAAAATCAACTGTTGGTTTAAGTTTAGAATCTTCAGATAAATAATCATAGAACCTATTAAGATCAAGATTTAAATCGAATATTCTATTAATTTCGTTTTTTATATTTTTTTCAATGTTTTTCTCATCAATAGAATCTTTTAAATATTCAATATCAAGAGGAAGCTCATAATTAACATTTAAAGATGTTATATCATCTTGATAAGCATTAATAAGGATTGGCACCCCATTTAAATAGATCAAATCACAATATTTGCCATACATCTCAATCCAAGGAGGTTGAGATGTTTGACCTGATTTCTGTGTTAGTTCCAAATTTATTAAATTATCAAATTTCATACTAAAACTAAACCCCATATTAAAAATTATGTCCTACCTATTAAAAAAAATAAATTCCTTATCTATATTAAAAGCTAAATCCATTATCCATATTTCCAACTAAAGTCAAACATTAATATTTTCAGCTAAAGTCAAACATTAATGCTTTCAGCTAAAATCTAACATTAATATTTTTTTCCTTTAAGTATTCCTTAACCTCAGGAATTGGATATTCATTAAAATGGAAAATACTAGCTGCTAAAGCTGCACTAGCATCAGCTATATCAAAAGCTTCAAAAATATGTTCTGGTTTACCAACACCACCTGAAGCTATAACAGGAATATCAACAGAATCATTAATAGCTTTAGTTAGTTCAAGGTCATATCCATCCTTAGTTCCATCCCTATCCATAGAAGTTAATAAAATTTCACCAGCACCTCTTTTTTGACATTCTTGAGCCCACTCAATAGCATCCATACCAGTAAATTCAGTTCCACCATAGATACTAGTGTCAAACCAACAATAACCATTTTTAGTTTCTATAATATTTTTATCATCACTTTCTTTTGGATTATCAACATACCTTCTTTTTGCATCTATTCCAACCACACATGCTTGTGTTCCAACTACCTCAGATGCTTCATTAATAAGGTCAGGATTATGTATAGCTGCAGTATTGGTTGAACATTTATCTGCCCCAGCTTTAAGCATATCAATATAATCATCAACTTTTCTAATTCCCCCACCTATACATATAGGTATGAAGACATTTTCAGTTACATCTTTAACTACATTTCCCATTGTAGCTCTTTTTTCTCTTGAAGCAGTAATATCAAGAAGTACAATTTCATCAGCTCCCTCTTCATAATACTTATTAGCTAGTTCAACAGGATTTCCAGCGTATTTAATTTGTTTAAATTCAACACCTTTAACAACACGCCCTTCTGGAACTTGAAGATCACAATCTAAACAGGGAATTATTCTCTTTGTTAACATTATTATTCTCCTTTTTATTAATGATAAGTTTTTATAATAGCAAAATCTGCAATAATAAAATTTGATACTAAACTATTTATTAATAATAAGTGTAATACTAAAAATTGTAATACTTGTAATACTAAAAATCATAATATTTGTAATACTAAATATCGTAATACTAAAATATTTATCAATAATACAAATAATACTAAAGTTTGTACAATTATTTTTTTATTTATCATAGATATTATGTTTTATACTTATTAACAATATCTTATTTTAAAAATAATAATGATAATAAAAATAGTAATAACTATTTCTATATGCCATTTAAATTTTCAAACAGAGTTGAAAAAAACTTAAATTAACTTTATATATCTTAAGATATATAATAAAAAATGAGGTGTAATAAATGGATATAGTAGCAATATTATGGCAATTGGGTGTTTTATCTGCAATTTTAGTTTTTGGATTAAAGATAGGTCTTGCTTCTGGCTTAGCTAATCTTTCAAAGAAAGCATTAGCAACAATAGTAATAAGTTATGGAATAGGAGTTTTAATAATCACTTTAATCGCATCATATTATTCATCTCAAATAACAGAGATAATGTACACTTATAACAGTGGATTTTTCCTAATAATGGCAGCTATTATGATTATTTCAGGTGTATTAACTATAAGAGAATGGAAAATACACGAAAAAAACACATCTAAAACTGCAGCAATTGCAATTATTGCACCGTGTCCTTGTTGTTTCTTATCAATAGTAGTGAGTATATTAGTAGTAGCCCCAACAATAGGCTTAACACCTTTTAACCTGAGCCAATACGCAGCATTAGCTTTAATGATAGTCATAATTGCTGCATACTTTGGAGCAAACATATTCAATAAGATAGTTAAAAAACCATACCCCGTTGTTCTTGGAAATTTCATGTTTTTTTTAGGATTATATTTCCTCATTTCTTCCTTAATACTCCCAAACATAAGCAGTGTATTAGCAAATCCTATGGGAAAAATTTCAATCGAATCAACAAGCTCACTAATCATAGCATTCCTACTATTCATAGGATTACTAATTGCAGGAAGAATTATAAACAAAAAAATAAGCAATCTCAATAATTAAATCTTATAATTAATTTTTATATTAATTTTTATGATTAAATTTAATAATAAAATAATTTTTCAATAAATAAGACTCTCAAATAATTAAATAAAAGAATGGTGATTTTAAGATGGTTACAAGTATTCCGGGTAGTGATATTTTAACTTCTGGTTTGAATGTTATTTCTCAAAGTTTGTTGATACCAGTAATAGTAATATTACTGATTTTTGTAGTATACGCAGTAATAACCCTTGGTGGTTTAATTTCAGAATACACAAGCAGGAAAAAAATACCCGCAAACACAATAAAAGATTTAATCTATGAAATATCGGATTCTGAAAACCCTGAAGAAGTTAAAAAAGTTATAAATGATTCAATAATTCCCAAAAGTCAAAAAAAGATTCTAACAGAACTAGCATCATCTGAAAATTTAAAAAATAAATCAAGACTTGCACTTGCAAATAAATATATTGAAAGTGAAGAAAACCATATCGACAAAATAGTTGAAAAAACAGACATAGTAACAAGAATCGGCCCTACCTTAGGATTAATGGGAACATTAATACCAATGGGACCAGGACTAGCAGCACTAGGAAGCGGAGATGTAACAGCACTATCACAAGCAATAATAGTAGCATTCGACACAACCGTAGTTGGGATCGGAGCCGGAGCAGTAGCCTACTTAGTATCCAAAATCCGCAGAAGATGGTACGACGACTACCTATCCAACCTAGACGCACTATCAGATGCCATCCTTGAATACATGGAAACCTAAAAAATAAGGAAAGAAAGAATAAAAAATAGGAAAGAAAGAAAAAATAGGGAAAAATATGAGAAAATAAAAAAAATAAACGAACGAGGATGAAAAGGAGATAAATCATCATGGCAAGAAAAGATAGAAAAAATAGAAGATCCTCAAGAGTAGAAGAAGACCCTATGGCTGGAACAACCAACTTAGTAGATGCAATGCTAGTAATATCAGTTGGCTTACTGGTATTTTTAGTAATGTCATGGAATATGCAAAGTGTAGTATTCAGTGACATGACAGCAGAAGAAAAACAAGACACCATGAAAGAAATGCAAAAGGTATCGCAAGTTAATCAAGGAGAAGAACTAAACGACACACCCAACACAACCGAAAGCTCAGGACAAGGATACGTAGAAATGGGAAAAGTATACAAAGACCCATCAACGGGAAAACTCATAATGGTAGAAGGATAAAACCCTTTTTCCCCCAAACAACAAAAAACCAATGAAAAAACTAACAAAAAACCAATATAACAACCAATAAAACTATTCTGAATAATATAAAACATATAAGTGGGAATAAAAGATATTAAAGGCAATTATGAATCTAAATACAATACATCCAGGAGTAATATCAGTTTATTATATTATACTCATATTATTTTCACTATTATTTAATAATATTTATTATTTAGTGAGTTTATTGATATTTATAATTCTATTAATTTATTTACAGGGAGGAGAAAAAGAAATAGGTTCCACACTAAAATATTTTATCCCAATGTCTTTAATAATTATTATTTTAAACCCATTATTTTCACATGTAGGAACCACAAAAATCTACTTATTCAATAATTTATTCAATAATACATTTAATAACTATTTTATTACTCTTGAATCTCTAGTTTATGGATTTTTAATGGCATTTTCATTGTTAATAATATTATTGCTTTTTTTATCTTTTAATAAATATGTTGATTATCAAAAAATCCTTTATTTAACATCCAATCATTTTTCTACTGTATCAATGATTGGAGTAATGGCAATGAGATTTATACCATTATTAAACTATAGATTAGGAGAAGTTAATAAAATATTTAAATTCAATCATGATAATTCAAATGAAAAAAGAATAGATAAAGTTAGAAAAATGGGATCTATGTTAGCTATTGTAATATCTTGGTCTTTAGAAGAATCTATGTTAACTGCAAAGTCTATGAAAGCTAGAGGGTATGGAATTACTGAAAGGACAAGCTATTTAAAATATAATATTCATAAAATTGATATTATTATAATTTTAATAATAGCTATAACCTCAATATTATCATTAATAGGATTGTACTATGGTTTTGGAAATATTGAGATTTACCCTACTTTAGATACATCGTTTTTTGAATTTCCATTAAACATGTATTATATAATATTTTTATTTTTACTTTCACCTTTAATATTTTTAGAATTGATGGAAAGGATATTATGGAAATATAATGGAAAAAATTATGTTAATGGAGGAAAATATGGAACTAATAAGATTCAATGATTTCAGTTTTGAATATTCTAATAATGAAAAAATTTTTTCTAAGCTAAATCTTACAGTAAATAGAGGAGATTTTGTACTATTCTGTGGACCATCTGGTTGTGGAAAAACAACATTGTTAATGAACTTAAAAAATGAAATTAAGCCTATTGGAAATGAAGAAGGAATAATTTACTATGATGGAGAAAATATAAGACAACTTAGTAAAGAAAAATCTGCAAGAGATATAGGTTTTTTATTTCAAAATCCTGAAAATCAATTTGTTTGTGATACAGTAATTCAAGAAATTAGTTTTTCTTTAGAAAATATGGGGATTCCTACAGAAGAAATCAGAACAAGAATAGCTGAAATATCAACATTTTTTTCTCTAGATAAACTACTTTATAAAAAAGTAGATGAACTATCTGGTGGACAAAAACAGCTGGTTAATTTATGTTCACTCTTAGTTTTAAAACCCAAAGTATTACTTTTAGATGAACCTACTTCTCAACTAGATCCTATTGCATCATATGATTTCTTATCAATACTTCGTAGATTAAATGAAGAATTTTCAATAACAATACTAATGACAGAACATAGAATAAATAATGTATTCCCATTTATTGACAAAGCTGTTTTTATAGAGGAAGGAGTAATTGCATATAATAACCATCCAAGAGAAATATGTTTAGAAACATGCAATAATCCAATATTTTCTAATTATCTACCTTCAACTGCCCTAATTCATTTTTTATTTAAAGAATATTATTCATTTTCTCAAGATAGAATAGTTCCACTTAGTATAAGAGAAGGGTTAAATGATATGTATGAAATGAATCAGGAAATGCTGAATAATTCAAAAAATACCTTTTATGATGAATATAAACTATTAAATGAAAAAATATTAAATGAAACAAAATCAGGGGCAAAAATAGATAAAAATAAAGCTATTTTTAAGTGTGAAAATCTTTGGTTTGGATACAATAAAAATCAGGTTATAATAAAAGGAGTATCATTTGAAATTAAAGAAGGAGAATTTATTAGTATTTTAGGAGGAAATGGTACTGGAAAGAGTACTTTATTGCAATTATTAGTTAAAATCCTCAAACCAATCAAAGGAAAAGTGAAACATGATAAAAAAATCAAGTTAGGATATGTTCATCAAAATCCAATGATACATTTTAGATTTGAAACTGTTGAAGAGGAATTAAATACAGAGATTTCAGAGATTAATTCAGAAAATAAAGAAATTATTATGGATAAAAAAGAAAAAAAAGACCTAATAGAGTTTTTTGAAATAGAAAACTTACTGAAAAAACATCCTTATGATTGTAGTGGTGGTGAACAGCAGAAAATAGCTATTGTGAAATCATTATTAAGAAAACCAGACATATTATTCTTAGATGAACCTACTAAAGGCCTTGATCCTATATTCAAAAAAAATCTCGGTGATAAGTTCCAAAAACTTCAAAAAAATGGATTATCCATAGTGATGGTTACACATGATATTGATTTTGCAGCTGATTATTCTAGTAGAAGTTTTTTAATTTTTGATGGGAAAATTCAAGTTGATACAACCCCTAAAGATATGTTTTATAATAATAATTTTTATACAACATTTGTAAACAGAATGGTAAAAAATTATATACCTAACTGTGTAACTTTAAAAGATTTAAAAAGTATATGGAAGACTTAAAATATTTAAAATAAAAATTAATACAAAAAATAGGAATTAATAGAAAAAATAAGAGTTAATAAAAAAATAAGAATTAATACGAAGAATAAATCTTAATACAAAAAATAAGAATTAAGAAAGAATGAAACTTAATAGGAAAATGAATGTTATTACAAGAAATAAGATTTAATAATAAATAAGAATTATGCAAAAATGAGTGTGAAATAATGGAAATCATGTCTTTAACTTACTGGATAATATTTTTCATATTAATTGTTGGAATATTCATTGTTTTTTTTAAGATGTTTGAAAAATCAAAGCCTACTGTAGAAAATATTGTTATTATAGCTATTTTGATAGCTATAGCTGCATTGGGAACTCTTCCAACAGCAGCAATTCCTGGTGTTCAGGCTGCATCATTTATTATTATAATGACAGGTATTGTTTTTGGGAAAAAAACAGGATTCGTGACTGGTGCTTTAACACCTATAGTAACAGGGCTATTTTTAGGATTAGGATTTTGGACTGTTCTACAAATGATTGGCTGGGGGCTTATGGGTTTTACTGCAGGAATCTTAAGCAAAAAATTGAAAAATAATACTCCTTCAAGAGCAGTATTTGGTTTAAGCTGGGGAATCCTCTATGGATGGATAACTAACATAGGAATGCTACCTTTCTTAGGAACTATTTCATTAGGATCTGTATTAGGAGTATATGCAGCAAGTTTTACATTTGATCTGATTCATGGTATAGTAAATGCTATTTTATTGATATTATTATTTGGAACATTCGAAAGAATATTCCTAAGAGCAAAAGAAAAATACTTTTTAGAGGGTAAATAGCCTAAAAAATGAAAATTCAATAATTTGAATAGTTAAAATAGTTAAAATAACTAGAATAACTAAAATAACTAAAAATAATAATTAAAATAGTTAAAATAACTAAGATGTATATTATGTCTAAATAATAAATTATTATTTAATTAAATAAAGGTAGTCCAAATGAAAATAGGAGTCTCATCATCATCAATTTATGAAAAAAACCTTCAAAAAAGTTTAGAATATGCTGAAAAATTAGATATCAAATATGTCGAAATAATGAACGAATATCCTAATGATTCAGTCGATGTTGATATGATGAACTCTTATGATATTAAATATAGCATACATTCACCAATTACAGATTTAAATATAGCTTCTTTAAATAAATCTATTCAAAAAGCTTCAATAAACGAGATAAAGAAATCTATAGATTTAGCTAACAAGTTAGATAGTGACATTGTTGTAATACATCCATCTGGAATGACAATTTTAGGTTATCCATGTGAAGATAAAATATTATCTACATGCAAAGAATCATTAGAGATATGTGGAAAATATGGAGAAGACAATGGAGTTATGGCTACTGTAGAAAATATGCCCAATAGTGATTGGCTAATTCATCAAAACATTTTTAAATTAAATGAATTACTATTAGAAATCAATATGTATATGACCTTAGATATAGGCCATGCTTCTACAATGGAATATAAAGAAAGAGATTTATATTTCGATTCAATTAAACACTTACACTTATCTGACAATTTCCTTGATAAAGATCTACATTTAGGATTAGGAAAAGGAAAGATAGATTTTAAAAATATAATTAAAGTATTTAAAAAAAATAATTATAAAGGAAAATACATACTGGAAATTAATGATAAGTCTCCAATAGTTGATAGTATAAATTATCTAAAGAGATTATAATCTTTTATAAATTATAATCTTCTAAAATTAAATATTTTATAAACTAATGATAATCTACAAAGTTATGATATTTTATAAAATTATAATATTATATAAAATTAAAGTAATTTATTAAATGTTAAAATAATTATTAAATATGATTTTAATTATATAGTATATAATAAGTATTAAATATAATTTAAAAATTATATAGTATAATTTAATACTTATATAGTATATACTTATATAGTATATATTATATAGTATATTTTTTATATAGTATATTATTAAATCTATTAATTATATTTATGTTTTAAATTTTTTTAAATTATTATTATAACTAAATTCTTTAAAATTCTTATTATAATTAACTATCGCATTTTTTAAGTATTTTTTATGATAGGAATACTTAAAAAATTTAATATTCACAATAGTATATTTTCCAGGTTTTAAAGCTTTAACTATTGCAACACGCTGATTAATTTTTTTTCCAACTTTATAGAAAACTTTAATCTTAGTTTTTTTAGAAGAAACAGATCCTTGATTTTTAATAAGTATTTTATAAGAATTTCCATATCTTTTAATTTTTGAAATAGCTAAATCAGCAATATTTTTTACAGTTTGAGTTTTATATATTTTTGAAGAGAGATAAGTTTTATCTCCCTCATAAAACAATTTAAGATTATATTTCCCAGATTTAAGATTAGAAATCTTAAAAATAGCTTGTCCTTTAGAATTAGTAAGTTTAGTATATGTCTTCTTGTTTATTACTAATTTAATTTTCTTATTAGCTAAAAACTTGCCATTTGAATTTTTAAGAGTGACAGATATAAGAGTTTTCTTTCCTTTAATTATTGTAGGGGATTTAGCAGTTAAAATAGTTTTTATTTTATTATTTAAAGAATTTGAATATGTAAAATTCAATACTCCTACTCTAGAATTATAATAATCACTTCCAGCAAAATTATAATGTAAAGTATACTTTGAATTACTACTTAATTTTAATTCAGATAATTTTATTTCAGCTTTTCCCTGGTTATTAGTTTTAATATTAAAATTTTTATTATATCCATTTCCAATTAATCTAATGCTAATAATTTTATTAATCAACGGAGTTCCATCAATATCAGTTAAATAAATCACTACAGTATTATTTTTTAATGTGATACTAATTTTAGTTGTTATTTTAATAGTAGGTTTTGAGACAATTAAAGTACTAGCAGTACTAGTATTATAATACCACTCATTCTCAATAAAATTTACCAAAACCATATAATTACCTTCAGTTAAATCAAGTGGAAGAGTAATAAAACCTTCATTATCAGTAGTTAAATTATAAACTTCCAAAAATCCATCTTTCTGAATTTTAATAATTATTGATTCACCAGATAATGCCCTTCCATACATATCAGTCAATAAAGCATAATATTTATTATTAGTACTATTATTAGTAACATTAAATTTGACTAATGGATCAACAATCAACCTAACAGCTATTTTTTCAACAACTAAAGTTCCACTGATGTTGGTTCCAATATACAAATCATCTCCTTTATAGACAACATTAACTTTATAAGTACCTGGAAGTAAATTTACAATTAGTCCTGCAGTACCATTACTATCAGTTTTAACTGCAAATGTTTGATTTTTATTCCCTTGAGTTAAAGTTATATATACAGTCTCATTTTTAGCTACATTACCATTATTATCCACTAATTTCACAAAATAAACATCACCTCTCCCATATAAGATAGTGACATTTAAAGTTAATTTAGTTCCAATAGATAAAATAGTAAATGATCCTTGATTTTCACTACTATTAAACCATTCATCACCATTAAATGAAACCTTAACATCATAAGATCCTTTAGGTAAATTAGCTATAATTTTTGCAACACCTTGACCATCGGTAGTAGAATAATAATTGTAAGTTTTACTACCAGATTTTATATTAAAATAGATTTTTTGACCAACAACAGCACGACCATAAATATCTTCCAAAGAAATTTGCAAAACATTATTTTTACCATAAAACAACTGATCTTTTAAAATAAATATCTTAGTAGAAGAAGGTAAAATTGTCAACAGTGCACTAGAATTACAAGGAAAGAAATACCCATCACCTTCATAGAAAGCAGAAACATTGTAAATACCAATACTATTATTAAGAATAATACTAGCTCTTCCATTCCCATCAGTTATTAAGTAATAATCCTCAACAGTACCATTCTTATATTTTATCTTCAAAATAACAGTCTGATTAGAAATATCATAACCATTAATATTTCTTAAAATCACAGTATAACGATTATTTTTACCATAAAAAGTAGTATCATTCATTTCAATAATAGTATTCTTATTGTGAACTGTTAAATCAACAGTCTGACCATCAACTGTAACATTAACAATATAATCACTATCAGAACCAGAAAGAACACTTGCATAAGCATGATTGTTAGTCAAATTAGTAGTTTTTGGAGAAATAGGTACCATACTAGAGTTGAAAACCGCAACACGATCTGGAATAGTACCATTTAAATCATAAATATTACCAACAGCATCAGTAACTTTATCTAGACTAGCTATTAAAGTAGAACCATTAACATTAAGAGTCAATATAACCCATGTATCTAAATGGACATCACCTAAAAACCTATAGACCTTACCATCAGTAGGACCACCATTCCAACCCCACCAATTGTTATTTAAGTAAGCAACACCATTAAAATTAAAAATATCAGAACCAAAAATAGTAGCAGTATTATTTAAAAAAACACTATTTGAAACATTTAAAATTCCACTGTTAAATATAGCACCACCATAACCAGCACTATTACCAATAAATACACAATAAAGAATCGATAAATTACCACTACTTGATATAATACCATTTCTATCATGATCATCTGTAAGAGAATTAAAAGCATTTCTATTATTAATAAAAGAACAATTATAGATAAATCTAGCATTTGCACAAGAAATATTATTATTTACAAAGATAGAATTAAGAATATTAGATGCAACTACAATTGAACCACTCCAATAATTAACAGAATTGTCTGCAACATAACCATTATCAAAAATACTTGCACCAGAAACAGCCCCAAAACTATTACTTACAAATCTAGAATTATTCACAATAGAATAATTAGAATTAATAACTGCTCCAGTAGCATTATTATTTACAAAAGTACAATTATCAATTAAAACCTTATCTGAAACTAAATAAAGAATTCTAGCAGAATTTTCATTGTTGGTAATAGCACCAGACATTCCACTAAAATAAGAATTAAGAATAGTAATTGTACATGGTACATAACCATAAGAATACCTATCATAAGATGAAGATTTTATTACATAATGTCTCAAATCATGAAAATTAGAATTATTAATAAACAAATAAGAGCCAGAAAATAAAATATTTCCCCAGTAAGAATTGCCAGAAGCATTCCTAAAAGTACAATTATTAATAGTCAAATTACCAGAACAATTAATGAAAAGAACAGAATAGGTGAGATTATAGGTTGAAAAAGTAATATTATTAAGATTTAAAGTTCCATAATCAGCAACAATGAAAATACTATTACTAGTATGACGATAAATAGTAACAGGACCATTATAAGAAGAAAAAGTCAAATTCTTCCAAATAAACAAATTTGAATTAAAAGCATTATAATAATCACCAGAAGCGATATAAATAGTATTACCATTTAAAGCAACACTAACCGCCTTGGCAAGAGTTTTAAAAGGACTTTCACGAGACCCATTATTAGAATCATCACCATCATTTGAAACATACCAAGTATGATTAGTATAGCCTTTACCAACAGTTAATTTCAAACGTTGGTTATCAACAACCACATAAACAAGAGTATCCTCACTATTATTCAAATAATAAGTAGTGAAAATATTATTAGAAAGTATTCCAGAATCATTAGTAAAATATCCATTATCAGTTTGTAAATAAAGAGATCTAGAAGGAATATTAATTCCTTCAGGTAAATCCCAAACATTAACACCATCAGTATACTTAAAAATCACTTGAAGGGTGACATTAGTATTTTTACTAGGAATAGACCCTCCATAATCAGAAACAAAAACTGCTACAATCCAATATTTTTGACTATTATAATAATTACTATTTCCAGAATATACAATAGGACCTTTATTAGATAACCACCAATTATACTCAGCACTAATATTACTATTATTCATATAATGATAAATAGAACCACTACTAATAACAGAATAAGTTATATTAACAGTGGAATTTGTAGGACTAACAGATAAAGTAGAACCATTAACAAACAAATTAGAATTTGTAACACCTACATTAGCACATGAAGAATTTAAAATTTTTATTGTGTGATTTGAAGCAGAAATATCAGAATTAATATTAGAAGAATTCATAAAAATATTATTATCCCTATTCTCCCAATTAACCCCTTCAATACTATTAGAAGTAAAATTAGAGGATAAAATAGTTAAATTCCCATCACTGAAAATAGCAGATCCCGATTTAGCTGCATTCCCACTAAACACAGAATCAATAATTTTAACCGTATTAAAATTGGTTATTCCTCCACCATAATTTACACCATTATTATTTTTAAAATTAGAACCAATAATCTCTAATTTTCCATTGTTTAAGATTGCTCCACCTCTTAAACCAACATTAGAATCAAAAGTACAATTTTTTATGGTTAATTCTCCATTATTAAAAATAGCTCCTGCAATAAAATCTTCACCAGAATTATTACCTTGATAAAAAGTGATATTAATTAATGTTAATTTACCATTAGGAGTAATCTCAAAAAAGTCATACTTTCTCTCACCATTAAATATAACCTTTCCATTGCCACCATTAATACCAGAAATAGTGATAGTTTTATCAATGATCATCTTTGTGTTATTTTCTCCAAAATATTCACCAGGCATTATATAAATATTAGAATTGTTAGATGCTTCATTAATAGCTTTTTTCAAACTTTTATAAGGATTATTTTCACTACCATCCCCACTAACATCATTTCCTGATAAATTAACATAAATATCATTAGAGTTAAGACTATTATCAAGAGTATTGGTACTATTAACACTATGATCTATATTATTCCCATTAACATAATCATCAGAAGCACTAGCCATATTCATAGAAAAAAATACAACAATAATGAACATTAACAGTAATAAACAATTTTTTTTCATAATATCTAATCTCTTAAATATAATCTATTAAAATCTAATCTTTATAATCTCTTAAAATATTAATTTCTTAAAATATATTCCTTTAACAAATTTCTATACTAAAATTTATCCAATAAATAAAAATTTTAAAGCCTACTTCTTTTATTATACCTATGTCCAACAATAACTAAAACAATGAAGCCAATAACAGCTAATATTATATAAACAAAGTCAATTGGCTTCATATTATTAATAGTATCTTCTAAAATTTCATAAGAATTTTTAATAGATTGTTCACCAGATCCACCTTGACCTCCAGCTGAACCTCCTCCAGATTTACCACCAGGATTAGAGCTAGAAGAGCTAGAAGGATTCATAATACTTCCAATACCCGGTAAAATGTTATTATTTGTTGAATTAGAACCACTACCTTTTCCATTATTAGAATCAACACCTGTTCCAGAACCAGTTCCATTTCCATTGCCAATTCCATTACCGGAGCCATTACCTAATCCAGAACCAGAACCAGACCCTATTCCAGAACCTGTACCTGTTCCCCATCCATTACCTGATCCACTACCACCAGGCCTAAGTCCCGAACCAGTACCAGGCCCAATATGATTACCTGAACCAGAACCAGAACCTCCAGAAGAATTAGAACCATTAGAACCTCCACCAACAATAAGTTCCCATCCAGAACTTTCAAATAGCCAATTTTTAAATTTATTAGCACGATTCCAAACATCATCACTTGGACCAAAGTTAGAACCCCACCAATTATTATCAAAATCAAGGAAACCGTTGTTACCTCCATAAATAACAGAATTAACTGGAGCAAAGTTATTTAAAATATTAGAATCTTTAATATTAACATTAGCATAATTAAAGTAAAAGGCACCACCATAATGCATAGCGAAATTAGACTCAATAGTGGAATTAAAAATATTTAACTGATTTAAAACATGCCCATAGCTAGAATCACCATTATAATAAACAGCACCACCACTATAACCAGCACTATTATTAGAAATAATAGAATAAACTATTGTAATATTACCATTAATAGCTAATGCACCACCATAAGATCCTGCGGTATTCTTTGTAAAGTTAGATCTTTCAATTGAACCATTATTTGCAGAAAAGTTAATAGCTCCACCTGTAGTTTTAGCTTCATTTTTATGGAATACTGAATTATAAACCAATAAATAACGAGCATTTCCATAAATAGCCCCACCATAACCACCATAATATACACTAGTAGTTACATTATTAAATTTAAAACTAGAATTCAGAATGTATAAATAACTATCATTAAACTCTCTCCAAATATAAACAGAATTAGCTATAACACCACCATTATTAGCTAAATTACATTCATAAGTAGAATTTATAGAATATAAAGTTCCAAAATTATAAATAACTCCTCCATGACCAGGAGCTAATCGAGTCTCATTATCATTATAAAGATAAGAATTACCATCTGTTCTAGCAGTGTTTGAAGCAAAATAAGAGTTACTGATTATTGATGTACAATTATGATAACTATAAATAACACCACCACTACAAGCAGAATTATTAATAAATTTAGAGTTAGATATACTCATATTTCCAAAATTACTAATTACCCCACCAAGATAAGCAGAATTATTATAAAAACTACAATTATCAATTAAAAGGCGACCTTTATTAAAAATTACTCCACCTTGGTCTATGGCAGTATTATTATAAAAATTACAATTCATTAAATTTACATAACCATTGTTAGAAATAATAGAACCATTATTACTAGAAGCATTTAAAAAATTAATTCCAACAATAGTTAAATATCCATTATTACTTATAATAAATATTTTTCCTTTTTTACCATTTAAAGTGACATTTCCATTGTTTTTAATAGTTATTGTCTTGTTTACAAAAATATCATTCTCATAATAAGTTCCACTTAGAAGATATATGATTGCTCGATTATATGCCTGAGAAATAGCATGAGAAATTGTCTTAAATGGATTATCTATACTTCCATCACCAGTAATATCACTACCATTAGTTGAAACATAAACATAATGGGGAGTATTATTTTGACCTAAAACATTTGATCCATAAATAGCATCATTAGCTATAAAAAGACCATTATTACTTACAAGATAATTACCAGAAACTATGAGATAAATAATACCAGTAGAACCAGAACCATTAGAGCTATTAGAACCAGAACTATCAGAATCTAAAGAATCATCAACATAAACTGCATAATCTCCACCTTTTAAATAATTTGAAGTAATATTATTTTCGCGAATCAAATTATTATGAGAATTAGAATAATAAACACCAGCTTGAGCTACATTAATCCAACTTTCAAAACTACCATTAGACCCATTATTAGTATTACTATTAGTATTATGATTATTATTAGTATTATTAACATTATTATTAGTTCCAGAACCATTAACAACAATATCATTATATTCAATCTTATCCCCAGAAGTTTTATAACCTATATAAGCAAAAGACCTGTTTCCATCTGCCAAAAGACTATTGTTTGCAATATATGTATTATAAGATTGATATGATTTAATTAAGAAAATATTGTTTCCTAAGCCATAAAATGTATTATTAACAATTTTTGTATTATTAGACCAAACAGTAGTAGGATAAGGTGCAAAAGAACCATTAGAAACTATTTCAACAGCATATCCAATATTTTTAGCATATAAATAAATATCATTGTTAAAGATTTTTGTATTATCAGCCATAGAAACATAAATGCCCTTAGCAACATTTTCAGAAATAATAAACAATAAATTACTCTCAATAAGATTAGAGTAAGGGCTTCTACCAAACCGATTCTCATAAAAATTAGAAACACTAATACCAGTCAATGAATTTTTACCTTTCAATGTAATAGCATTATTAATTATCCGATTATCATAACTATTATGAGCAATGATAATACCTGTGAGATTTTTTTCAAGAACATTGCTAATAAATATACTATTAGAATGAATAGTGATATTATAAACATCAGATAAAATAATCGCAGAATTATCAGTGAGATTAAACAATAATCCAGTTACATTAGAACCTGCAGAACCAGATTTAAAAATAAATGTAGCATCAATAGTATTAACCTTATAAAAACTAATATTTAGTGGAATATTGAAAATCAAATTATAATGTCTAGAACTTAAATTATTGAATAATAAAGTATCATTAGCTTGGACTGAATTAGCTTTTATAAATTCACCATTACTAGTAAAATAATTAATAACATTAACATCATCAATGACAAAATAATTTTGAGAAAAAGTATTATTTAGATCAATTTTAGTATTATTAGTACCATTAGTAGTATTAATATTACTATCACTAGTATTAGTAGTATTAATGATTATTTGATATCTTGCATTAGTATAAATTATATTGTTCTTAACAAAAGTATTGTTAGAATTAGAAGTAAGGAAAATAGCACTATTACCACTACCTAACACATCATAATTAACACCAATTCCACTTAAATCTCCACCAGTAGTTCTAATTTCATTATCGATAATAGAAACATTATCAGAATTATACAAAGCTACACCATAAACCCCACTACCAAAACCTTCAAGAAGATTATTAATAATAGTAATATTTGAACTAATGTGTAACTCAATTAAATAAGCCATCTTCTTAACATTAACAACAATAATATTATTTTTAATGGTTATGTTATTCACATTTCCCTTCATATAAGCAGTAGCTACACCATAACCAAAACCATTACCCCATAAATTTATCAAATTATTAGAAATTTCACTATTACTCATTGAATCAGTATAAATACCCTCAACTAAATTATCTCCAACAAGAATAATACTGTTTTGAGTTATATTAATGTACTTTGAAAATACATAAGTAGAATCAGTAACTGAAATACCATAAACAAAGCCCTTTTTACTTGAAATATAAATATTATTAGCTTCAACAAGAATATTTTCAGATTGGCCAATCTTAATTCCAATTACAGATCCAGTATAATTATTATCAGAAATTATAGTAATATTATTATTTTTTAATGTAACAAACTCAAGATAATTTTCTAAAATAATAGCTGCAACATTAGTATTATAAAAATTCAAATCACGAATAACAGAACCAGCACCTTCAGAAGTCACAATAATAGTAACATTTGTTAAAAGATTATTTAAACCATTACTCAAAAGAGTCATCTTATAATCAACATAAATCTTCTTATTTGTTAAATAAGTTAAAATCAAAACTAAAGACTCATCAAGAATACCTAATTTAAAGTAACCATCTTTATCAAAATAATTATAAAAATTACTATCCCTGATAACAATACCAGTTGAATCCTCAATGATATCATTCACAGTATTATCGGACATATTGTCTCCATAAGAATCAGTAGTATCTTTAAAAATACCAACAGATGCATTAGTACTGATTTTATTACCAACTATAGTAGTATTATAAATTGTTCCCTGTAAAAAAATACCATAATCATTACTAATAATAGTATTATTAATAATACTAGTAAAATAAAACTTGATGTTATTTGTTTTAAAATAAATACCATAAGACCCAGACCTTATAGAATTACCCAAAATTAATGCATTAGAAGTACCTAAACTAATTCCTGGATCAACCTTAGTATTGATAATATTATTCAAAATCTGAGCGTAATTTCCCCTAATATTAATTCCAACACCAAAATTATAAAGATTAATAACATTATTTTTAACAAGAACATTATCTCCAGAAACAATAATTCCATTATAACAACCATTACTAATAGTTACTTTATTATTAACTACAGTAATATTCTCATTATAACCATCACCACCAACATATATTCCACCACCATAAGAATCAGTAGCTATAACAGTATTATTTTCTAAAAGTAAATTAGAAGAAGTAACGATTATTGCATAAACACTCATATTAATTAAAGTATTACCAACAACAGTTGAATTTATACCATACAAACTTATTCCATAAAATTGATTAACCAATGTATTGTTAATTATCTGAGTGTTTTGATGCTGAGCATATACCAATTGCATCCCAATAGTAGTATCACTTGCATAAATTGCATACAAGTAATTGTTAGTAATAGAGTTATTATAACAATCAGCAGGACCACCATAATCTGCATGACCAAATGGATTATAATAAATTATATTTGCAGCAGTAGTCTGCAAATAATTATAAGAAATATTATTATTATGAGACTGACCCATAGGCATACAAGTACTCCAAGTACTAATCAGCCTATTATAAATAATAGTATTGTTAGAAGACCAACCCATAGGCATTGCAAAAACTTTTAAAGCATCGGCAACCTGAACAGAATTATTAACAATGAGATTATTGTTAGTATTAGTCAACCAAATACCATGTAAACGAACAACATAAACACCCTGATACACAATATCAGTCTTATCATTAAATATCTTAAGATTACTAATAGTAGAACCATCACTACCTGCAATTAAATGAATAACACCATTAGTTATTTGAACATCAGCACCAGTACTAGTTAAAGTCAAAGGAATATCAATAATAAAAGCTTTATTAGAAACATTCCCAATTTTAATAGTATCCCCTGGACTAATACCAGAATTAGAAAGTAATTTACCAGTAAACAAACTAAAATATTGAGAATAATTATCATCAGTGATTATAAACACTTTTGAAGCAAAAGTACTTACACCAGATTTTTCAACCTTAGCTGATGATTTAGTAGTTGCAGAATTATTATTATAATTATTATTGGAATTATTATTAGAATTAGAATTGTCAATAGAAGAATCAGAATGAATAGAATCAGTATCAGTAATTTGAACATCGTTAACAGCATAATTATTAAATCCACTATCAATTTCAGAATGGCCATCAGTACTATCTAAAGATTCTCCATAAATAGGACTAATCAAAAATAAAACAGAGAAAATTAAGACCAAAATGAATTTTTTACTGATTATTATACTAAAAACCTCCTTTATTGATGACTCTAATAATACAACTAAGAAAATAAAACAAATTATTTTATAAATTTTACTTGATTAAATTTAAAGTTTAATTGATAATATATTAATAAACATAATATATAAAGATTACGACAAGATTTAAAAGCTAATATAATCACCATCAATAAAAATTTTATCCTTAACTTTACCAATAATAATTATACTTCCATCTTAAGTAATATAAACCTTAATAGCAACAATTTCAGCATATTATATTTGTCAAAATAAGTACCTTCATCTAAATAGACATTGGTATTCTGAATCACTAGAATAATTAATATTTTTACTATTGAATGATAGAAATTGCCAACAGAACTATTAATAAAATTATTACTATTAAAAAAATTTAAATGCCATTTGAAGCAAAAAATTAGTTAATACCAAATACAAATACATTAGACTTAAAACAATCACGATGAAAACTACTCAATTCAAAAATTAATAGAAATAAAATAAAAAATATATTTAAAGTAACTTAAGAAAAATTCTTAAATTTAAAAGAAAATTAAATATAAATTATATAACTAAATATAATTTTTAATATGTTAAAACAAAACCAAACAAAAATAAACCTACTAATCTACCAAAAAAATTTACAATATAAACATAAATTTAAAATCACTATACAAAAATCCTGTAAACATTGAATACATTATCAGATATCTCTAATCTAAACCTAAATGATTACGATTTTCAAATATTGTGTATTTTAAATTTTTTAATTATTTTTAAGTAATACATTTTAGTTGGTGTAATAAATTATAATATCTTCTTTGATTATTTTTTTAAGTTGTTTTAGTGACCATGCAATTAAAGGAACATTAATCAATATTGAAAATGGATTAAAATATAAAATAAGAGAAATTAATAATGTTATTACGATTATAATGTAAAAATATTTATATGCCTTGTTAATAAGAATATAAATCTTTTTTAATTTTTCAAAATCATATTCATATTTATTTTCATACGATTTTTCAAATAATAAAATAATTAATGATCCTAAAAAGAATATTAATGCAGTAAAAAAATACCCTGTGAAAAAGTTTATCAAAATATAAAAAATTACTATAGAAAGTAATGAAAACATAAATATATTATTATTAATTTCTTTTTCATCTTCCTTACAATTATCTTTATATTCCATTTTACTAACCTTAACTTGACGAATTTTATCATAGTTCATGTTATCAATCCTATTTTCATAAATCTATTATAAAATAAAAGAAATTAATAAATCTTAAATGAAGAGTTAAAAATTCTCTAAAAATAATAATATTTCTTTGAGTTTTAAAAAATTATGGAAAAAATTAATAATAGTATACTTTAATGCCCTGAATAATTATATTTTCATACAATTGAATTTTCAAAATAAATTTTCCATGCCCTTTAAAAATTCTATAAGAAATTTTAGTGCCTTTGACATTAGTTAAAAGTAATTTAACTGCCTTAATTTTGTATTTTTTATTTTTAGTTAAAAATTTAACATTTTGATATTTCATTATTGGGATATTACCAAATTTTGTAATCTCATAATCCCCTTTTTGTACTAATTTAGCAATAACCTTTTTACCAGCCCAATATCCAACAAATGACATATCATTATTATAATAATAAAAACTTTCATTTTTAATCTTTCCTTTAGTATAATAATTAATAATAACCTTATCAATAAAAATATTATCTTTATCTAATATATTTATTTTTAAAGAGTTCTTATTTTTCCCAGTATAATTCTTGTAGAAAAAATTTATAATTTCGTGTGTTTCATTATCAATAAGAGAATACTTTACACTCACAGATCTGATTTTATATCTATTTTGATAATTTTTTTTAATATTAATTTTGTAGTATTCTTTAGAATTATTATTTTTAAAAGCAGAAATTTGTTCAATATTCGAAATCTTCTTATTTAAATTGGAAGAAAAAGAACCTTTATATTGTGTTAATTTTTCAGTACTAGCACAAGCTGCAAAGGTTGTGCTCACTGCAAAAATAGACAAGATAGCAACTATACCAAAAATCAATAAAATTCTACTAAATTTCATCAAATTTCCCTCCATAATTGACATACATACAAATTTAATGTTATATTAAACTTTTAACATTACTCAATTAATTATTTTTTTCTTAATCATTATTATATATACCAAAATTTATTAGAATCTTTACCATGTGCAGTAAAAGAATATTTAACAATTTTTCTTGCATTTATGCCATGAATTTGCAATACTAGTTGTTTAGGGTTCATTCCAAAAAAATATCCACTTACTGATCCATACCCAAAACTTTTTTGATTTGATTTTATAACTTTTACAAAAACTTCGAATGCAACAAAATGATTAGGATATATATTTTTTCTTTTCAATATTGTAAATACAACTCCCCCTCTAATTTTAAAACTAATTGTGAAATATTGAGTTCCTATATATCTTTTTGTTAATTTACCAATTAAAATTTCTGTTTCATTATCTGATAGGAGTGTTATATTTATTAATTGTGTATCTGTAGCATTATTAGTAATGATTATTGCTTTTCCACTGTAAAATTCTAAAAATTTTTCCATTGTCATATTTATATTTCCAAGAGAGGAATCAGCCAAGTATACTATATTATTAGTGATGTTCTTTATAACTACAAAATGACCTTCTCCATTTATCATTAAAAAAACAATATTGTTCTGTCGAAGTTTATCAACAGATAAATTCACTCCTTCTACAATCAATCCTTTTTCTCTTGCAGCCTGAATAAGCCCATACATTGATGTTCCACTAATATCAGACCCTGTAAGTTCTATAATTTCTTCTAATGTAGTGTTAATTCCTAAATTTTTGAGTACTGTTGCTAATGAAGCAGGACCACAATCATAAACATAATCTGACATTACTATTCCTGTTGAATTGATATTTATTAGATTTTCTGTAGTATTTGTAAAATTAACTTCAGTAATATTGAAAATTGAATCATATAAACAAATTCCATAATTACTACTAATTATATTATTATCATTTATTTTTCCACTAGAATTATATAAATAAATTCCTATCCAATCATTTGTTAAATTGTTTTTACTAATAGTTAATGAATCAGATTCTGAAACATATAATGCAAAATAACTATCAATTATTTTATTACTTGAAATATTGTTGTTTGTTGAATTTTCTAAATATACCCCATTATAACCATTATTAATTGTGTTTTCAATTAAAATATTATAAATAGAATTTTCTAAATAAATTGCATAATTTGGAATATCTTTAACATTGTTTTTTAATATTTGATTATCTGTTGAATTTTCTAAATAAATTCCATAGTTATTATAAGATATATTGTTTCCAGATATGTTATTATTAGTTGATTTTTGTAGGAATATTGCATAGTCATTATCTTTTATTGTATTATTTATTATATTACAGTTAGATGTCCAGTTTAAAAATATACCATATGCATCATATGCCTCAGATATAACTAAACCAATTATTGTGGATCCATTACCTCCACTATTAATAGTGAAAACATTCTTTTCGAAATCATACGGATTAATAACTACCTTACCAGAATTAATAGCCTTAATTACTATTTTTTTATTTATAACAATATTTTCAAGATATATACCATCAGATAATAATATTACATCACCACTAGTCGCATTATTAATAGCCTGTTGAATATTATCAAAATAATTTTTAGTCCGATTATTGTACACTCCTTTCATAGTTACATTAAGATTACTTGAAGACAAAACACTCTGATCATTCAATACAGTAGTTACATTAGTTTGACCATTATTTGTTATTTTAAGAGTAGCTTTTGCTTTTCCAGCGCTAGTATATGCAGTGCTATTTATAGTTCCTCTTGTTGTAGAAAAATTAATAGGCAAACCATCAGGCAAAATACCATCAGAAGTATCCTCGCCATTATTATTATGTGTCAAATCAGCAGTCACAATATAAACACCATGAGTATTATTACTTTGTGCGAAATCTCTTTCAACATTAGTTTTTAAAACCAACCAATAATCACAAGTAACATCACTATAATATGTATCAATATATTTTCCAGTAAATGAGAATGGAAAAATATCGTTATTACCCCACCAATTATTATTTGCATTTATTATACCTGTTGAAAAAATTGATGACATTCCATAAGAATTATTAAAAATCGCATTAAAATTAACATAACCAAAAAAATCTTCTAAACATAATCCCAGTTGATTATTAGAAAAAATATTGCTAATAATCTCCCCATTAGCAGATACACTATAAATACCATTATTACTATTATTTATAATGTTTGAATAAATAGAAACATTATTCACACCATTAAGATCTATACCTGCTATAGTACTATTGAATATATAATTTCCCTCTATAAATAAATTATTTGAAGATATTGCACTTATTCCATAACATCCATTTGTTATATTATTTCCAGATATAGTAATATTATTTTTACCATTAACAAAGATTCCATAAGCATACATAGAAGATTTAATAATAAGATCAAGAATACTTACTGAATCTGAATTAATACTGAAAACAGGACTATTATTTGATGGCATAAAAGTTGAATTTCCAGATAATGATTTTAAAGTTAACTGTTTATTAATAACAATTACCTACAGATAAATTTTTACCAATAACTATCACATCTCCATCCAAAGTATCAATATCATCAATAGCTAGTTGAAGATTATCATAAAATTTTTGTGTTCTAAAATTATAAATTTTTCCAGGATTAGAAACCACAACCCATGGAATCAAATCTACAGAATCTACTAAAGAATTATTCGATGAAGAATAAGTAATTAATATTTTAGAATACATATAAACCAAAGATTCAAAGTTAATAGTTAAAAACATAGTTGTAACTATATCAGGACAATATCCATTAGTATCTGCGAAACTCTTAATATACTTTGCAATTTCAACATATTCATAATAATAAAATATATTATTAGTCGAATTTTCAGTTTGATTAAATCGATGATCTAAAATATGGTCTAAAGAAAATGTTGGAAATGTAAGATTATTATCAACTGATAAAACAACTTCAATTAAAATTTTCAAAAATGTAGAAATACTAACTGATCTTTCACCAATGAAAACATTTGAAGGAAGTCTATGATTAGTTTCTATATATGTTTTAACAGTATTTGCTGCATTTAAAATCTGTTCACTATTAAAATAAACAATACCAGAACTATTATCCATATTATTAGAAATTAATGTTATATTAAACGAATTTTGAATTAATAAACTAGATATATTATTATAAGAAACAATATTACCCTGTGAATTATTCAATTTAAAATAATTTATTACTTTATTTGAAAAAACAACACTAAAATTAGAATTAAGCATATATATACTATTAATTCGGTTGTTTGAAAGATTTAAATTATTAGAATTAAATATTTCAGTGATATTTTTAATATTATTTGAAAAAAATGTGTTAAAATTAGAATTATTTATAAATAAATTCTCAATTTGATTATTTAAAATATTTAAATAATTAGAGCTTGTTATTGTTAAATTCTTGATATTAAAATTTGAAATTTTAGAACCACTACCACCTTCATTAATTAAAAAATTATTTATAATCAATCCAAAACCATTTATTGTTAAATTTTTATGAATGAATATATTCCCACTATTATCAGGTCCATACAATTCTAGAATATGACCATTTAAAGTATAAACATCATCAATTGCTTCTTGTAAATTTTTATAATAATTACTAGTATTACGATTAAAAATAAAACTTTCATCTTCAAAAATTGCAATTACTAGATTATAGTCTATTAACAAATAAAATAAACCTCCATTATAGGGTAGACTTATTTCAGCAAAACCATTATTTATCTCAGATATCCTAACATCATAACTACTATACATATGATAAAGAATATTAATTTTATTCATGCTTCCTAAAGATGAAATATCTTCATTAAGATTATTAAAATTAAAATCAAAAACTGTTTTATAATCTATTATATTAAACTTAGGAACAATCCACTTATCCAAAACAACAGTAGACCCCTGATTTCTAATAAGTTCATTTTTAATACTTTCAAAATAGCCAGGATCATATGTTACTATTTCCATCCAATACCACAAATTATTATCTAAATCTAAATAACTACCTCCTGCATCTATATCCCCATAAGGATAATAATCACTTTTATCAAACAGGTTAAATCTAAAAATGGAATTACTCCCCCCAGATAATATGAATAATCCATTAGTATTCTGTTTTATCCTATTACTTTCAAATAAATTATAATAAGAATTACTTATCATAATAACAGGGTTACTTGTGGGCCAATTATTAAATTTTTCATAATAGTCGAAAAAGTTGTTGCAAAAAACATTTTCATGTGCATTATAAATATCCATTGAGTTTATAGTAAAACCTGAAATATTACACCCACTTACAAACTGAACATATAGATTGCCTATTGTAGAATTATAGTGATTAACACAGGTTATAGTCAAACTTTTATGAGATAAAATAATATTTTCATAATAACCACCATAAACTATTAACTTATCCCCTTGCCATGCAGAAGAGATAGCTTGTTGTAAATCATCATAATAAATACCAGTATTTTCATTAAAAACATTACCATAATAATTACTACTCTGAATACTCATAAAATTATGTTTATTAAAATTTGAAACTTCACCAGAATCTTTATTTGAAACAGAATCATTATTTACTGATTCAACCACATCATCCTGATTATCAGATTTATTCACAACAGACTCACTGATAACCTGATTGCTATCACCTAAATAATTACCATTATCATAAGTAACATTATCAGTAGCTGCAACACCATTTATACAAAAACAAATACATAAAAGTAAAACACCTAGACAAAAATACTTTCTAAACATACAAATACACAAACCCATTACATTATATATCTTAAAAGTTCAAATAAAAAAATGAATAAATAAAGCTTAATTGATAAATTATCAAACAAACTTTATAAATGTTTATAAAAAATACAATAAGAAAAAAATATATATCACGAAAAACAAAAGTAATAACTTCATAATAAAAAAACAAAAAAGAATAATAAAAAATATTTTATGAAAAACTAAAAAATTTATAAAATCATGAAAAATCTCCAAAATAAAAAAAACTAAAAAGTAGATTTATTAATAGAAAATAATCTTAAATATTTAAACATTCATTAAGTTTTAAAATTAAAAATAATTACAAAAAATTAAAAATAATTAATAAATGATAAGAAATTTTTATAATAAACTTCCTATCATCTAAAAAAACAAATTTCATTTTTATTTTACTCTTATGTTTTTTAATGCATTATTTCCATAAACTAATGAACCAGCTGATTTTTTAACAGAATTCTTAATATAGTACTTGCCTTTTTTAGCAGATAAAGAAATAGTTAAAAGTGCTGATTTAGACTTACTAAGTTTTAAATTCTTAACAGTCCAAGACAGAATACCAGTCCTCTTATTATACTTAACAAGACCACTAGTAAGAGACCTTTTAAGAAGTTTAACACCTTTAGGTAGCTTATAAGAAATCACAAGACTGCTCTTATCAGGACCAAAATTAGCTAACAGAGTCTTAAAAGTAATTTTCTTGCCTTTAACAGCATATGAATTCTTAATTTTAACTTTACTTAGTTTTGGAACAGATAGTTTACTAGAACGAGTAGAGCTTTGATAAGTGCTGTCACTGACTGAAATTGCTTTAATAGTTAAAGAACCAGTGTTTTTAACTTTATAATTTAATGCAGCTAAACCTTGTGAGTTTGTTTTTGCTTGACCAACATATTTATTGTTCACATAAAACTTAACATATCTACCAACAACAGCTTTACCATTTGCATCTTTTAAAGTAGCCTTTAAAACAGTATTTTTACCATAAGTTCCTTTGTAGTTGCTCATACTTGTGCTTGTTTTTATTTTATTGATTTCAAAGTTAGTAGTTTTTTGATTGTCAACATAAGTATAATCATCAGTATAATTAGCCATTACACTTACTTTACCAGGATTACCACTTACAGTCCAATTAGCATAAGCTTTACCATCCACAACATCAAAAGTACCTAAATATACTCCATTGACATAGACTTCAACAAAACCACTAGTTATAGGATTTTCCTGATTATCACGTACATTAACAGTGATTAAAACCTTATCACCACGATTACCAGAAACCTTAGATAAATCGATAGTTAAATTAGTTGGAACAGTTAAAACTGTGAAATCTGTTGTATCAACAGATCCAGTATAAGCATCATTTTCATGATATTCTGCATATACTTCGCCATTATTAAAATTAGGTTCATTAACAATCCAAATAAATTCAGCTACACCGTCCTTAACAGTGGCATATCCTAATGACTTACTACCACTAATACCATTAAATAAAAACTCAACAATACCCCCATTAACAGGATTACCTTGATTATCTTTCACATTTGCTGTGATAATAATAGTACTACCATTTTTACCTGTAGGATTAGAAACTGTAACATTAGTAGTACTTCCTAAAATATATAATTCAAAAGTTTTCGAAGTATTAAAAGTATCAAAAACAGCTTTTACAGTGTGATTACCATAACCAATACCAGTAAAAGTAGAATTGAATCCAGAATCACTAACATTACCAGTATTTGGTGTTATATAACCAGTATCATTAACAACTTCCCAAGTAAATTCCCTATCTTCAGGAGGAATAGGAACACTACTAGTATCATAATCATACAAAGTACCATTATCATCAGTAACCTTTGGAACAACACTAATACTCTGAGTTAAACCTGAATTACCACTATTAACCAAAGCCATAACAATCCAATATTCAATTGTATAATTTTGGCCATTAATAATTATGTCTGGTTTATCATTAGCTCCCCACCAGTTATAATTCAAATTAATTTCTGAAACCTGAGTATTAGAAATCACATATAAATAAGTTGCAAATGCTGAATTAGTGACAGTTAAATTACAACCACGATTATCATTAAAATTAAATGTTAAATTGCCTTTTGTTAAATTACCAGTTGAGTTATTTGTATTAACAAAAATACAGTTACTAATTACAGAATTATTCCATAATTTAATAACAGAACCTGTATTGTTAAAAATTGAATTAACTGCTGTTAAAAATACAGTTACTCCATACAAATTATCAAAACGAGTATTATTTTCAAATTTACAATTATAAACATTTAAAATCTGTTGTGAACCACCACTACCCCATCGATTAGTAACTACAGCTACTGAATTGATAATAGAACTATTAATCAAAGTTGTATTGCCAATGCCAAAACCTGAGAAATCAGAATGGAAAATACCAGAAGATAAACTATTGTTAAAAATAGTGTTAACTATTAATAAGTTAGAAGGGTTACGAATATCAGAACCACTAAGAGTATAATTGTTACTATCAAATATAGAATCATAAATAGTAAGATTACCCATACCATTATCAATAACACCTAAACGAGTTGAAATAGGTGATGTACCTGTTTCAGGATCACATTTATTACTATTGAAATGAGAATTACGAATAATCATAGTCCCATTATTTTTAATAACTGCATTTGTGTTATTATAAAAAATACAATTAATAATCTCTAAATAACCATGATTAGTTATTAAACCATATTCAACAGCTATCTGACTATTACCTGGAATACTTCTAGAATTCTGTAAAGTTAAATTAATTAACTTATGAATACCTGGACCTTCTTTAGAAGTAATGAATCTAAGAGTATTATTAATATCAGAAATAACACTATTATTTCCAATAATTGTAACATTAAAATCACCAGGTAATTCTAAATTTTCATTCCCAACACCAGTATAAACTCCTTCTAAAAGATAAATGAATACATTTTTAGAATCACCATAACCTTTAATTAAAGCATAATTGATTGTTTTAAATGGATTACCTTTAGAACCATCTCCAGTAGAGTCACTACCATTTGGAGAAACATAAAAAGTTGAATTAGTTTTAAGAACAGCGTTGACTTCCAAATTACCAGTTGTTATTGATACATCTACACCAGATGGACAGTCACCAGTAATAGTATAATTACCATTTTCTAAACCAATATAAGTTAAAGTGGCTGTACCATTAATTATAGGTGCTATTCCTAAATATTTATCATTTGCATAAAATCTTAAATATCCTCCCTCAATTATATTACCTTCAGCATCAGTAACATGTGCTGTTAAAGTAAAACTAAATTTATTTGTGTAAAGAGAATGATAAGTCACATTAATTCTTTTAACTTGACCAGTAGTTAAAGTACCAACACTATTTATGCTACTAGAAATGAAAATAGGATTACCAGTACCACCAGCAGTATTACCATCAAAAGTACAATTAACAAAATCCACAACAGCACCATTTGAAACATATACAACAGAACCATTACCTGAAACAGAATTATTTATAAATTTAGCATTGGTAAAATTAGCAGAAGAAGCAGTAATTCCTCCATCTACCCCTTTATTATCAATGAAAATATCATCAAAGCTGTTAAAAGAACCTCCACCCAATACAACACTCCTAGAATTAGGAACAGAATTATTAATAAAAGTATTATTTATAGTAGTGTAATAACCTCCACCACCTAAAATACCAGTAGTAGAACTACTAGTAAGAGTGTTATTTATAAACATAGAATTTCTAACAGTAAAATTATAACTTGAAAAACTACCAGGCATACCAGCTATTCCACTAGTAGCATTATTGTTTATAAAAGAAGAGTTTTCAATTAATCCACCTCGCATATATAATGAGGTTACATTATTATCTATAAACGTGGAATTAATTACATTACTTCCACCATCCATATATAAAACTGTTTGGCGAGAGTTGTTTTTGAAAATACAATTTGTAATATTTGCAAATCCACTTGCATAAATTGCAGCAGCACCAAAGCTATCAATTGGACTACAATTAATGAAAGTCATGTTAATAATATTACTTTGAATATAACTTCCAAATTTAAACCCTGCACCAATAAATTCACCATCTATTATTGTTTTGTTATAAACACCTATAATATTTAAAATACCAAGATCTGAAAATGACAGATTAGTATTTCCAACTCCTTTATAGGTTCCTTCCATGATCATGATAGTTGGATAAATTGAAACTGCAAAACCTTGATCAATTGCTTTTTTAATAGTTTTAAAAGGATTATCTTGTGAACCATTACCAGTATCATCATTACCACTATTAGAGACATAATAAGTCACAGGAGACCTATCAATACTGACATTAATAATACCAGTTCTAACAGAAGTTAAATTTTCAGATCCTACATAACCTGAAACAACATACAAACCATCATTGAATAACTGTGTGAATGTATAAGTAGCTATACCACTTGCATTAGTAGAATTACTTTTATTTAAAATACCATTTATAATAAAATATACAGTTCCGCCACTAATAGCATTGCCCATATCATCAGTTAAAAGAGCAGTTAAGCGAATATTACTTGGTTTATTAATATTGACAGTTGAATTGCCTAAAAAAGTCAGATTAGAATTAAAATTAGCCCAGTCAGACTTAATAAAGCTTAAATTATTTTTATTAAAACAGTTTATTACAGTATTGTTTTTAAGGTAGATAGTTCCCCCGATGTATAAAATAGGAGTTGAATCGCTATTTGGAGCTGAACAGTTTATAAATGTATTATTTACTATAGAACCTCCATACATATACAGAGTACTGTAAATCCAAGAACTAGTACTATTTATAGTGTTATTAATAAAATAACAATTGTATACAAATGAATTTGCATCTGATGAATAAATAATATTAGAATCTACAATGTTATTTGTAAAATTACAATTATTAAGTTTTATTATGTAACCAAAGATCACTCCACCATAAGATGCTGCATAATTATTATTAAATACAGAATTAACAACGTTTAAATTAGCACCATACTCACTATAAATTGCACCACCAGAAGATGTTGCATAGTTATTTTCAAAATTACAATTAGTAATTGATAAATTACCATAATTTAATATAGCTCCACCATTAGTATTTTTACAATTACGAATAGTTAGATTATACAAATAAACAATAGAATCAGCTTTTATATCAAATAAAAAGCTAGAAGAATCACCATCAATAAAAGTTTTATCCTTACCTTTACCAATGATACTTATACTTCCACCTTGACTAATATGAGCTTTATTAATCACAATTTCAGTATTATTACCTTTACCACGATAAGTACCTTCATCTAAATAAATATTAACATTACTAGAATTAGAAGACTGATTAACAGCTTTACCAATAGAATGATAAGGACTATCAACAGTGCCATTATTAGATGTGTCATTTCCATTAGGAGAAACATAAATGTCACTTGAAGCAGCAGAAACACTAGCTAAACCCAAAAACAAACATATTATAAGTAAAGCACTAATGATGAAAAAATTATTCTTTTTCAAAAAAAATTACCTCCTATGTATTTTTTATTTAAATCATAAAATAATAGCTAAGCAAATAATAAAAATAGGAATTTCTCATATTTTTAGAAGTAATCAGTAGATAAACCAAATAAAAAAAATTAAATATTAAAGTTAAATTGATAAAGTTTAAAGTATATTTGATTAACTATTGAATATAATTATAAAAAAAGGAGTATATAAAATTAACTAAAACATGGAAAAAACTAAAAATAAATTGAAAAATAAATAGATATTCAAAAAATAAGTATTAATGATTGTATAATCCCATCAACCTATTGTATTAATACAATAACACCATGGCAATATTGTTTCCTTAAAGAAATGAGTAATTAAAATCATAAGTTAACATATAACTTTTAATATAATCACATCAATCCATTACATAAACATATTGAAATAAAAATGCCATTAAGTATACAGAATAATTATTAATTTAAATTTAATTAAAAAATTAGCTGATTAGTTTAGTATGTTTAAAAACGGACCTGAGGGGATTTGAACCCCTGACCTATGGATCCGAAGTCCATCGTCATATTCCAGGCTAGACCACAGGCCCCTAAGTGATTTGAAATATTAAAAACAAATATCAACAACAAATAATATCAAATTAACTTAACTTATCTAAATAAGTAGTTCTAAAATAACTTTAGTCATTATAGTATAAATAGTTTTTAAATATTGTGTAAAAATAATATATATCTAAAAATAACAAAAAATATCATAAAACTAATAAAAAGTGAAAGTAATGAATAGTAAAACTGATAAAAATTAATAAATAATAATAAAAAGTAAGTTTAAAAATTAAAAATATTATTAGAGTTAAAATAAAAAAATAAAAGAATATTACTAAACTTTAAATTTTTTTAAATTATTTTTATAGTTAGATTCAACAACTGCCTTATTATAATTTACATTAACATATTTAGTATACTTTTTATGAGTTGAATACTTAAAGAAGGTAAATTTTTGAGTCAATTGTTTACCTTTAGGTATTGATTTTACTGTAAAAATTTTTTCTTTTTTACCATAACCTATTTTAATTCTAAATTTCCCAGAGTCAGCTGTCCCTTGATTTTTAATAGTTATAATATATTTATTTCCAGATCTTTTGATAGATTTAATAGTTAAATCTGCTTTGAATCTTTGATAATTAGAAGTTTTAAAGGAAATTTTATTATTTTTATAGTTTGTTTCATTTATAGCTTTATTGTAATTTATTTCAACATATTTTGTATATTTTTTATGAGTAGAATATTTAAAGAAATTTACATTAATTGTTTTAGATTTATTTGGATCAATTGAACCTATTTTAACTATTTTATACTTTTTACCAAACCAAATCTTAAGTTTAGAAGTTTTAGAAGTTGATTCACCTTGATTTTTTACAGTAATTTTGTATTTATAATTTCCTGATTTTTTAACATGAGTTATAATCAGATCAGCATGATTTTTTACAGTATAATATCCTGTAACATTGCAAGATCCTTGTGTATCATCATCAACAAATAAAATTACAAACTTAGTCTTACCTACATTTAGTCCTGAGAATCCAAAAGTAGCTATTCCATTAGAAGTAGTATTAGCTAGATAAACCTTATTTCCAATTATTAAATATAAAGTTTTACTAGACAAGGCTTTACCTGCACTATTTTTTAATACAGCTTGAATAATACTAATTTTTCCTATTTCTGAAGGAATTGAATAAAATGTAAGGATAGATTTATCTTTAATTTTAACTATTCCTTCATTAGACCCATTTAAATGATTAGAAGAAACCAAAGCATCTGCTTTCAAGTTATAAGATCCAACATTTAATCCTTTTCTTTCAATATAATTATAAACAGCTATACCTTCAGAATTTGTTGTGTTTGAGCCAACATAAAACCCATTCACATAAAAATCAACTTTAACATTGGAAACAGAATTATTTCTCTTATCTGTTACTTTAGCAGACAGTTTAACAGAGCCACCTTTTATTCCAGTAGAATTGAGTATTATAACTTCAATAGGAGCTTTGTTAACAGTTAAATTAGAATATATAGTGTAATCTTCAAAGCCATCTTTAATAATTACTGCTTTAATCTGATATACTCCATAATTTAATCCATTAAATATTTTATTCCAATTAAATCCTGCAAATCCATTAGTAATATAGCTCTCATTAAATAATGTCCATGTTCCCTCATAAAAGACATAAAATTTGACTTTAGCACCATTAACATCTCCTGTTTGGCTGCTAACCGGAAATGTTGAATTAGCAGTACCATTAACTTCAGTTGAAACTGGGGAGAATATTGCTTCAAAAGAGTGATAATAATTTCTTTCAACAACATTCATACCTGCAATTGAACTTACAGAATCTTTTCCTTTTTTCCCATCCATATCAGTGGTATTTAAAAAATTATATACAATTTTATTACCTGATGTATTAGTACAATTAATAGCATATTCTCCTGAAGAGATTATTGAATTATTAGTGATATTGTTACCATTTGAATTAGCAATAAGTAAAATACCAGTATTACCATAAGGAATAGCATCATGATGTGTTCCTTCAAGTGGTGTAGTTAATCTATTACCATTAACATTAATTATATTATAAGAAATAGAGTTCCAAGAAGAAGCATAAAGAGCAATACCATAACTATAACTACCTTGAGACTCAATATTATTATTTGAAATTATATTATAGTTAGATTCAAAAGCTTCTATTGCATAGTTTACTATTGCTGAAGTTCTAATTGTGTTATTAGCAATTGTATTTAATTGAGATTTTTCAAGTGTTATACCATAGCTATAGTTGCCTCCCCAACATTCAAAAGTATTATCAGATACGATAGTATCGTAACTATTTTGACCAGAGATAAAACCAGACACAAAATAAGGTCCAACAAGAGTGACCCTATTATTTTTAAAAATATTGTTTTTAGCTGTAGTTGAATTTGTTCCTGTTGGAGATCCTAATACACCCATTCCATATAAAAACGGATCTTTAGCTATTATCTCTATTATATTACCTATTACTTCATTATTATGACTATCATAATAGATATCTATACCTACAATTGAATTTTGACCATCATTAATAGGATCTATAGGATTTTCTAGAGCAGAAGTCGCATATATACGATTATTAATTATTTTATTATTATCAGAACCGATTAATATAATACCATAAGTTCTATAAATTTCTGGAATTATATGAGTACCATCATCATCAGTACCTCCAACACAAGTACCACCAGTACAAGTACCATCAACACAGGTGCCTCCAACACAAGTACCACCAGTACAAGTACCTCCAACACAAGTGCCATTATCGCATTCAGTACAATTTCCAACGTGATGATTGTATAAGTCTTTAGTTCCAGTAACATTTATAATATTATCTTGGATTGTGCAATTATTAGCTCCATCAAGGAAAATCCCAAATGTTAAAAAGTCCCCTTTCACAGTAACCCTATTATATTTAATTTTAGCATTGTCTGATTTAGAAATCCAAATCCCATAAGCTGTTTTTGTATGATTCAAAGTTATATTACAATAATTAATTTCAACATTATTTGCTTCTACTATGATTATCCCCATATTATTAGAATTGATTATATTTATAGAATCAATTCTAGCTCCATCAATAATAATTTTAAATGTAGTATTGTAAAAGTAAGCTCCATTTCCTTCAATTTTAACTACACGATTTATAATTATGTTCTTATTATAAAAGTTTCCTGAGATAATTAAAATGTCTCTATCATTTACAGTACCTGTTAAAGTTCCATCACTTGTAAAATAATCATCATAATTACTTTCATTTACATAATGAGATTCACCATCAAATATTGGAGTTGAATTTGGAATCGACACTACACCATTAGGATCCCTATATTTTCCATTTCCATAAATAACATTACCCTGACCTTCAAAAAGTATAGATCCAGGACTATCATCAGCATTTTTCGCATCAACTGCAAATTCTCCAGTAGTATTTAGTTTATTATTTTTTATAATAACATTTTTAGGGAATTTACTATTAGATGCTTTATCTAACATTATACAAACACCATTATTAGTAGAATTTATATAATTATTTTCAATTAAGATCAAATTGTTAGTTCCAAAAATAGAAATTCCTTTTCCAGCTTTAGTTGCAATAGAATTATTTTGAAGTGTTATATTTTCACTAACACTAACTTGTATAGCATATCCATTAATAGTGAAAATTGTATTATTTCTTATTGAAGAATTAGTACCTGCAAACTCAATTCCTACTTCATTATTTGTAGACTGATTAATATAATTATTAATTATATTAATATGATTTCCACTTGCGGAAATTCCTATACCTGGTTTATCAGAAGTACCTTTAGACTGTAAATCATTGCCAGTTATATTAATATAGTTTCCTGAAACTGAAATACCTCTTTGAGCACCTCTAACTTTATTATTTTTTATATTATTATAATCACTGTTAGTTATAGCTATTGCCCAGCACCAATCTCCAGAAACTCCATATATTATATTTCCAGATATATTATTATTGGTAGAAGATTTACTACCTGAAAAATCAGCGAAAGCTGCTGTACATAGATAAATACAGTTTGAACCATCGGATTCAAGTGTATTGTTTTCTATTACATTATAATGAGAATCCCCTAAAACAATTAATGAGTGTGTTTGACCTTGACCTGCATTGTTAGGAGTTTGTTTTATTGTGTTTCCTATAATTTTATTATAATTTGATCTAACAACAGGAATAGAATAAGCATTAAGACCGTTAAGAGTGAAAGTACAATTTTCGATTTTATTGTATTGAGTTCCAGTTAAATGAACTCCATGTCCATTATTATTACTATTATTAAAAGTTAAATTTGTTATATTTGAACCAGAACCAGTATTAATAATAGTAATAGTACAGTTAACTAATTTACCATCAACCTTCGTTGTAATAATATTTAATGGTATGGATATTATAAAGTTTTTATTTGTTAATGTTCCCTGAATATATAAAGTATCTCCAGCATTAATTCCTGATTTAATTGATCCATTATTATAAAAAAAGTCATTATAATTAGAATTATTTATAATATAAGTAACAGGAGTACTAGCAATAATCATATTTTGAACATTTAAAGAAGATTCAGTTGAAAAAGACTGATCTATAATAGAGCCTGATTCAGAAGTAGAATCCTTAGAATTATTATAATCATTATTAGATGTATTTTCTTTATTTGAATTACCATTACCATTTAAATTATTATCATTAACACCATTAACATCAACAATATCATCAGCACTGTTATCATTAATAATATTAGCATCAACCAAATTAAAATCAATAAAATTGCCATTAATACTATTATCATTAACAGCATTATTATCAAAACTATTAGTATCAGCAGCATTTGCTGTTCCTAATGCTAAAAAAATTAAAAGAACAATAAATACCATAGTTATTTTTAATTTTCCCATTTTTTCCCTCAAATTATTTTTTTACCGAATTAAATTCAATCGAATATAAAAATTACAATTCTATTAATTATAAGAATAAATTTAAAGTCATGAAAAAACTTTAAAATATTTTTTAGCTAAATTAAATCAAATTAAATAATATTTTATGAATTCAAATTAAATAATAATAAAAAATTTATAAAGATTACTTTATATAAATTCAACATCATTTGATATTATAATTCTTTTAATAAATTCTTATTAATAAAGATTCCTATATTTTTTAAAAAACAAAGAGAAGATAAAAAAATTATGACAAAAATGAAAATAATAATAAAAATAAAAAATGAGAATAAAAATAAAAAAGAAAATAAAAAATAAGAATAAAAATTAGAATAAAAATAAAAAATAAGAATAAAAAAGAAAAATTAAGATAAGCTTTTCTTTAATCTATATATTTATATTTAAACCTTAAATTTTTTCTTATTATTGTTATAATTAGATTCTAAAGCTTTTTTATTATAATTTATCTGTGCAATCTTAGTATATTTGTTATTAGCTAATTTTTTTAAGAATTTTACTTTTAATGTTATAGATTTGCCAGGGTTTATTCCTTTGACTGTAGCTAGTTTGTATTTATTTTTTTTATAGAATATTTTTAACTTAGATATAGTAGACTTAGCTGAACCTTGATTTTTAATAGTAATTTGATAGCTATTGCCCTGTTTTTTGACTTTTTTAATGATTAAGTCTGGTATTCCTTTAACAACCTGATATTTAGTATTAGAAGATTTCAATAAAGCTGTATTTCCTACATAATCGGCAGTGACTCTGAATTTACCCACTTTAAGAGAGGAAATCTTAAATGTAGCTACACCTTTAGAATTAGTAGTTGCATAATAAAGTTTTCCATTGATTTTTAATTGGATTTTAGTATTAGCTACTAAATTTCCATCTTCATCTTTAAGAATTGCCTTAATAGTAGCAATTTTCCCTTTATAGATTGTTTTTGTAAGTATATCTAAGGTAGTTTTTTTAGGAGTGTTTCCAGATATTAGATCAGAAGATTTATCAGTGAAGATAGCTGCTTTTCCAACTTTTTTAGCATTATCAGAAGTGATTATATTGTTTTTTATTGTATTTTTAGAATCTATATCACTTCCATTAATGAATATTCCATAATCTCCTCCTTTTTTATAAATAGAAGTTATCTTATTATTAATAATAGTTATATTAGAAGACCCTTGAGTAAAAAATATTCCTCCATGCCCAAATCCAATTGAATCAAAGCCATTAACAATTTTACTAGAATCAATACCTTTAATTATCATAATATTTCCTTCAACAAGATCATTTAAAGCTCCTGCAGCTGCATAACCATAAACTGCGTCACCATCTCCTGTAATATTATTATTCTTAATAGTATTATATATAGAATTATATGATTGGATTAAATAAATCATACCACCCTTTGCATTGATATTATTGGAAATTATTTGGTTTTTATTTGATTTTTGTGTATAATCCCATGCAGACATGTCACTTATGGCAATACCATAAACAAAGTGTTTGCCATATAAAGAAAGAATATTGTTTGATACAATAGTTCCGATAGCTCCAGTTAAAGAAATACCTCCTGAATAATATCCAGAATTTATATTTATTTTATTTCCACTGATAGTATTATTTATAGTATTATATCCATAAGATCCAATAGAAATACCATAGAAATATACTGAATTTAAAGGATTAGGATTACCAATCATCTCAATATTATTATTCAAAATTTTATTTCTTACACTATCTCCAGTAATAGATATTCCAGTTACAGAATAATAAAGTGCATCTCCTACATTCATTATAAGGATTCGATTATTTTCAAGAATATTATCATTAGACTCTTCAATTGCTAAAACACATGAATCACTTATCATATATAAATCTTTAATAAGTGATCCAGAAGACCCATCTTTTAAGATAATTTGACAAAACGAAATCACAGATGTCTGATTGAAAGGAATAATAGTTAATTTTCTGTCAATGTTAAATTTCTTTTTATTTAAATTTCCTAACCTAAGTGTATCATTATTAGTAACATTAATATTAGCTAAAAAGTCCCCATTATTATCAAAAAAGTTATAATAGGATTCATCATCAATAAAGAATGTTTGTAGATTGTTTGAATATGTAAAATTTTGAGGAGGATATGATTCATTAACCCAAACAATGACTCCATTATTTGTTTCAAGCCTATTATTTGTAATATTTACATTGTTACAACTAGTAGCACTGCTTCTTGAAAATAAAATAATAGGATTATTTCCTGTTGGAATAACATCTGAACCTTTACTAACAGAAGTATAATCTCCACCATAAACAGTTATGTTATTTCCTAGGATATTCATATATCTGGATCCATAGGCAGCAATTCCATATACTGAAACTCCTTTACCATAAATATTATTGTTAGCTATGGTAAAAATTCCATTATTATCTGGATCGATTGAATACATTTCATTCATTGTAGGATTATCAAAATAAACACCTAATTGAAACAGTTCTATTAAATATAAAACTTTTCCATACCCTTTGATAATATTATCACTAATATTTACATTAGAAACAGTATATTCAACACTTGCTGTTGATGGAACCAAATCAGATACTACAATTCCATAAACAAAGTTTTCAGATTTTAAATCTAACTGATTTTTAAATATTGTGAGATTAATTATAGAATCGGCTTGAATACCCCAAATACCTCCTCCAGAACCAGATCCATCTACAACACCAGTTATTATATTATTACTAATTATATAATTCATTGGATTCATACCTGGATTAGAATATCCTCCAGATATATCTGGCTGAATATACATTCCATAAGTACGAAGAGCTTCACCCACCATATTAATAACATTATCAGATATATTTATAAAATTTCCAGCCCCTATAGAATAAATACCATAAAGATTACCAGAAGCTGACATTAAGCTAGTTCCTCTAATATTAATAATATTATTAATAATATTAATATTAGAAACATCACCATCTAAATTAATAGCCATTTTATCAATATTATCAAAAATAAGATTTTTAATTGTAGATCCAGAAGCATCTTCACTTATTTTGATTGTAGAATTAATAATTTTACCAGATTTTTTACCATCGATAACGATTTTTTTATCAAAATTTAATTTTTTATTAGTTAAAGTTCCATTGATGAATAAAGTATCTCCATCTTCAAAATCAGAGTCATCTTTAATTTTTCCATCTGAATCAAAGTAAATATCATAATTATCATCATTAATTGATATTTCTTTAGATGAATTTGTTGAAGTAGACGAATTTGTTGAAGTACCATTTTCATCAGATGCACTTACAGTTCCCATAGCTATAAAAATTAAAAAAATAGCTAAAAAAAATGTGAATTTTTTTGATATCATTTATTTTACCTCATATATTTTTATATTTGAATTTAATTAATTTTTATAAATTTATCCTATTATTATACCTCTAAATATTAAAAGGAATATTAAAGTTAAATTTATAAAAATAATGATGAAAATAATAGCTAAAAGATAATGTTTTCATTCTATTATTTTGTTCTATTGCTTTTATTCCTCTGATTTATTTCTAACATATCCTACAACAAATAAACCTATTAAAGCTAATACTGCAACTATAAATGCTGCAGAAACACCAGATTCTTCACCACTAGTATTCTGTTGATTTTTATCAACTTCATATGATTTACTATCCCCTTGACCAGCTGCAGAACTAGATTGATCACCTTGAGATGATGAATCTCCACTTGTTCCAGCTTCACCATTCGGACCATTAGCACCAGATTCTCCAGCTGAACTACTGTCCCCAGAACCCCCATCTGGATTCATTGCTCCCTGTGTGTTTGGAGAATATTGGCTTTTTCCTTGATAACCAGATAAATCTTGACTTCCCCAATCTTGTAATTGTCCTTCATAATGTTTAGTACCTAAAATTGCACTAACATCGTACTTAACTTTTGTTGAAGATTCTAATTCTTCTAAAAACTTCTTTTTTTTATCATAAGATAAAGATGAAGCTTGAACAACCAATTTATTAAACTCTAAATTTGCACAAGTATGGTGACAGCAAGCTACTCCATAATTAATGGTTTCATTTATATATTTATCTATTATATCTTGTAATACTTTAGGATCTACATTGAATAAACCTTTTTGAGCAGCGACAATAACCCAACCCGCCATACTCTGGAAAGAAGCAGATTTAAAGTCAGAATCAACATTAAAGGAAGGACTTAAAAGATTTTTAGCTAAGCCATTCCATACACTATCTGAAATTAAACTTTTTCCATCTTTTCCAGTAGCTGTTGATACAAATCCAAAAATATATTCGTATTTTTCTGAATAAGATAACCATCCTGAAGCACTTTTTAAGAGTTCATCTCTATATTTTGGATTTAAAATCATAGATCTTATTTCAAATTCAATTTCTTCCTCTAAAGTTCTACTTACATAATTATTAGAATTTCTAATATCTACAATTCCAGTGTCAGGATTTGCTCCTAAATATTGACTAGCTCCAAGTAAACCTCCAAACCAATCATAATAATCATCACTATCTAAGAATCTCCATGTACTATCAATATTTTGAGTTATTAAGTCTGTTTTTCCAAGAAGATATTCATAAGTCTCTCTTTTTTCACTTACAACTAATCTACCATTTTCATCAACAGTCCAAGAGTTTGATACTCTTGAAAGATAGATTTCTGCTAAGTCTTTAGTAAGATTTGTACTATTCCACCATTTATTAGTATTTGGAATATAATCACTCATACCAGTTCCTTCAAGAACAGCACCTGGAAGACCAAATATACGATCTAAAGAAGGAGTTTCATTATAATGTTTTTTAATATAATTCCATTTAAAAGATTCATCAGTATCATTTACTAATTTTACTGCATTAACCATTAAAGAAATCCAATAAACATTACTTGTAACAGCACTAGCATAAACATCAATACGAGGACGATTAATTACTTTACCATTAGATAATTTAATTTTTAAATCTTCTAATGGTATTAAACTTACTCCAGTTACTTTTCCTGTTTTATCCCATTCAGGTGAAACACCTAAAAAGTACAAAAATTCAGCTATCCCAATACCTTCAGTACGTAATATTTCAGTACCCCACATTACAAGTCCAACTAATTCAGGAAACTTACCATTCTTTTCATAATACTGAACTAACAATTGATCTACAATCTTCTTACCTGCCCCCCAAGCTGCTTGACTTGGCATTTTAGTAGTATCTGTAGTATAAATATTTCTACCAGTAGGTAATGACTCGCCATATGCAGGATCAACAGCTAATCCAGGTAAAACATATTCCCCAGACAAAGCCTTCAATATTGATTCCCACTCCATATTATCTTGAATATTTCTTATAGTCTGATTACAATAATCAAGATTAGACATAAAAGTTTCATCAATAATTCCCAATTCATTGAAAAATTCAGTCATATTAGTAATATTTCCCATTAAAAGTTGCTCTATAAAATTTATTAGCCATTCTTGAGTTTTATTAGTTACATTATGATATTTTTGATCATATTTCATATCGTTATAATCTATATCCTTATATTCAGGATAAAGCATATTCTTAATATAATTATATATATGAGTTTTAGATGATACAATTGTAATAACCTCTTGAACCATCTCATCACCAGTTAATACATAACCTAATGAATGTAAACCAAATGTGATAATATCATTATCTAAATCTTCAAGATAGTGATGAAGTTCATCTAGCCATTTGTCAAAACTTTGATTTTTAGTTGGACCATCAAAATAAAGTTCTTTTGAAAGATTTAATATAAGGTTTTTGTATGATTCAGCAAGAGAAATTTCTCCCTTATTCATGTGCTCATTATAAAGAGCCATATAACTATTTAATTTTACTAAATCATCATATAGTTCAGAAACAACCATTGCTGGAGTCATATGACTTATCACAAGAGCCATTGATCTTTCTTTAGCTACTAAAGCTTCCCCAGGATTAGAAACAATATAAGGATAAATATTAGGAATACCAGATAATTCAAAAGTCCAATCATCACCTTGTAATCCTATAGATCTTCCAGGCAAGAATTCTAAGGTACCATGAGTTCCCATATGAATCATAGCATCTGCTTTAAAAACTTCTTTAAGCCAACAATAAAAAGTTATGTATTGTTGATGAGGAGGAAGAGTCAAATCATGATAATTTTCAACTTCTTCCCATCCTCTACTTGGTTGAAAAGTTATAAAAATATTTCCACACATCATACCAGGAATTACAATATAAGAATCATTATAAACCATTATATTTCCAATACCAGAACCCCATTTTTTAATCAATTGATCTTGGAGTGTTTTGTTTAAACTTTTATAAAATTTTATATATTGAAGTAAATCAACTAATTGATTATTCTTATTAAGATCAAAATATTTAAGATATGATTCTATTATTGCAAGATCATTTGGATCTTTTACAAGTTTATCCCACTTACCTTCAACATAACTATCTAAAAGCCCTTGTGCCCATGACCCTTTATTACCAAACATTGAAAGGAGAGTATAAAGTGTTGTAGAATTAGGAATTTCTTCTTCAGACATTCCAATATTATATCCTGCTCTAGATAATTGGATTAATAAATCATGAACACTTTGGAAAACATCTAAATAAGAAGCTCCAATTTCTGCTTTTCCAGGAGGATAATTATATAAAATAACAGCTATTTTTTTATCAAAATTATCTTTTTCTTTTAAGTTAGCCCAGCCTAATGTGGTTTCTACTAATTTTTTAACACCATCTTTTATAACATGAGAATTTCCTTCCTTATCAACATATGAAACGGCAATAGCCCCATATACTCCTTCCATACTTGGAATAGTAACACCATATGTCCATTCTGATTGTGGACCATATTGACTATTATAACTGTATTCACTTATATCATGTAATGCTTTTAAGATTTCAACATTAATCTTTGTAAATTCATCAATAGCTCCACCATCACCCATATTATTATAATCCATAGACCAACTATATAATGAGTTTACAGCAACTATATTGAATTTTGAACTTACATTTAAAAGAATTGAAGCCATTGATGGAGATGTTACTCTTTGAAATACATTGAATGATGGTCTTTTCTTTGATTCATATCCTTTAATTAAAGCATCTACTAATGAGCCCCCATAACCATAGCTAGCTATAATCACATAACCAGATTCAGTGATATTATTAGCTTTTTTATATTCATTATACAGGTTTTCAAATCTTTCAAAAAGATCTGAAATACTTGTAGTGTTAAGCCATTCAATATAATTTTCCACCATCCAATTTAAACTACCTTGTCCATCACCATCAAAACCAGGGTTTGATCTAATCCAATTAGCTACATCTTCTGGATTAGGTCTAAAATCTATTACTTGTTCTTCCAGATTTGGATGATATATTCCCCAAATAGAATCTATCAGAGGAGTTCTGTTTGTATCTTCTGTAGGGTCAATGTTAGATTCATTCATTAAAAATAAAATGTAATCAAATAAATTTTCCATATTCTTAATTAAAACTTCACTAAGAGGAAGTTCTTCAGCTTGATAATAAGTTCCTACAAATGTATTTTCAATACTACTAACATTACCTCCAATAAAATTTAGGCCATATGAATCAACATCACTGTAATCACCAAAACAATAAGCAATATTACCTTTTTTATTTGCAGGAGTATCAATAAACCATTCATAGCTAAATTCATATGACCCTGTCATATACATATCAATATAAATAAAATTGGCATAATCAAGTATCCATTGCATTTTCAATAAATCAGTTTTAGATGCTTGAGAATCTAAATAATAAACTCTATCACTTACATTCATTAATTTATCAATTTTAATTTTATTACCACTATAAGGAGTTACAAAAATAATATCTGGAACAAACAAATGAGTAAAATTATCAGAATAATAACTTAATGTCTTAGTACCTGAATAAGACAAATAAGTTGAATTAAGATAAGAAATATTTATTAAATAGGTTCCAGGATTTAAATCAAAATTAACTTTACCATATTGATCAGTATACCCAGACGAAACAAGATTTTTAGATAAGTCAGTTATCCTCACATAAGCCCCTTTTACAGCAAAACCATCCTCGCTAAGTTTTTTTGAGGTTTTATTATATGCTTCTTTTACAATAACAGTAAGTCTAGATTTTGGAGTTACAGTTTGAACAGAATTAGATTTTACATTTGAATTAGCAGTTTCAATAGTGTTAACATTCTTATTACTAACAATATTAGTATCACTAATATCATTAGAATTAGATGAATCAGTATTTTCTGCAAAAGAAAAATTCATGAAGCATATACTAACAAAAAATAATATAACTAATATAACAGATATTTTTTTAAAATTAATTCCCATGAATTTTTCCCCCTAGTATTTTTTATAAATTTTTTAAGGTTTTATTCAATTATTTAAAATAATATATTCTTGATTCATCCAAATACTGTGTAATTATTCATTTATACTATTTATTCACAAAATTATTATGTACAATTATTTATAGTTATCATATAAAGCTATTTATAGCTATTATATATATTATAACCATTATAACTACTATTTATCTTACTACAAATGACAATTTATTATTATATTCAAGTCGAGTTCTAGAAGCTTTGATTACTTTAGGTTTTAAGTTAAATTTACCCTTTTTAGATGTTAGTATCCAATATAATCTTGCAGATTTTGATTTATGAACTTTTAATTTTTTCAAAGTCCATGTAAGAGTTCTTTTTTTTGCATTATAGATAACTTTACCAGTAGAAACCTTTGGTTTGAAGTATTTAAACTTTTTAGGAATCTTGTAAGATATTTTAAATGAAGATTTTTTAGGACCAACATTTATCAAAGTGGTTTGAATATATACTCTTTTGTTTTTAACCAATCTATTATTAATTACAAATAAAGTAGAAGAAGGTATGCTAAATGTTTTTGATTTAGTAACACTAGTATGGTTTTCATCACCATTAAATACAGCTTTGATAGTAAATTTACCTATAGATTTAACTTTATAAATTAAGCCTGCCATAGTTTGATAATTAATTGTTCCATTGCCAACTAACTTATTATTTACATAAAACTTAACTTTTTTGCCAACTAAAGATGTTATACCCTTATTTAAAGTAACTATTATTGCACTTTTTTGATTATAATACCCTTTGAATTTATTGATAGAAATTTGAGTTTTAAGTTTTGATACAGATAATTTTCCTGTTGCATCATCAGCTTTATAATCATTACCACCATATTTAGAAGTTACAAGTAAATTACCCACTTGATCAAGCCTATAAATAAGTTTAGCTAAACCTTGGCTATTTGTAGTGGCTTGGCCAATTCTAATACCATTAATCTCAAAATAAATGACTTTTTTAGAAATACCAACATTATTCTTATCAGTGAATAAAGCAGTTAATGTAATATTTTTTCCAAACATTCCAGAAGCAGGATATACTTTTAAATAAGATTTAGCTCCTTGAATAGCCATTCCTGCTTCAACATCTTCAGTAGGATAATCAGTTCCAGAATAACTAGCTCTTATAACAAAATTATCATAAGCTGGTGGTTTATAATTAAAATTAGCTATTCCTTGTTCATTTGTATTTGCTTCACCCACCTTCACATCATCAACATAAAAAATTATTTTTCTATTACTAAGAGGGTTATTATTTTGATCAGTTAAAGTAGCACTTAAAACAACACCTTCATCATAACTACCATAGACATTAGGAACAGATAATTTTCCAGAATCGTTATTTTCATTATAATCAACATTAGCAGAATTAAAACTATTATAATCAGAAGAAGAAGTATTGGAAGTATTAGAACTATTAGAAATGTTAGAAATGTTAGAAATAGTAGAAGTAGTAGAATTATTAAAATTAACAGTATTATAATTAGTAGAATTAACCTCAAAATCACTAGAACTATTAGTATAAAAATCATTATCTAGAGCATTTTCTACTTCAGAAGCATTTGTTTCTTCACAGGCTAAAGAAATAACAGCTAAAAACAATGTAAATGAAAATATTAAAATTTTAAAATGACTCGCTGAATTTTTATACATACATAAACCCTTTTTATTCAATATTAAAAATTAATGATATTTAGTAAACTATAAACCTGAAAAATTATATTAATGTACTAAATTAATTATAATAAATAATCTATATAAATGTTTCCATTTAAAATGATTAAATATAAAGTTCATTTGATATTATAAAAAAATAAGAAAATAAATTAATAGAAATTCACTAAACAAAATAAGGACATACATATACAATTTATAAAAAAACTTATAAAAATAGTTAAATTTGATAAAAAGAAAAAAAATTATGATTTATCATTTATTATAGTCCATAAGTATCCTATAAATACTAAAAATAGCTAGAAAAATAACCATTGAAAAATCTAAGTGTTAAAAAACATAAGTATAAAAAATTAAGAATAATTTTAAAAAATTTAAAAATAAAACTTTAAAAATTAAAATTTAAAAAAATTTTAAAAAGAAATAATTAATAAATATAAAAATTATCTCTTTTTAACCCTTAAAACTCCTACGAAAGCTAACAATATTGCTAAAACAGCTATTGGAATAGGCATACCAGTATTCTTCATACCTACAACACCAGGCACAGGACTTGGAGTAGGAGTAGGATCTGGTTTTGGTACTACATCTACACTAGCAGAAGCATTATGTTTCTCAGGATGACCATCATAAGAGTTAGTGAAAACCTCAGCAAGATTCACAATAGTGCCTAATTTCTCAACTACAACAATAAGAGTTAGTTGAGCAACACCATCTTTCGGAATATCACCAATCAACCACAAACCAGTCAGAGGATCATAAGAACCATAATTAGTCTTATGTGAAACATATCGTAGACCTTCAGGGAGCTTATCAATCGCATATACGCTAATAGCTGTGTCAGGACCCCAATTCTTAACAGTTAAAGTGAAATAAACTTTTTCACCAAGATAAGGCTTAGGATTATTAACAGTCTTCTTAATACTAATATGAGATTTCTGTATTGGAGTTTCAACAACCTTAGACTTATTACCCTCAGGATCATTAACTGCATTAGTTATTGCAGTATTCTTAATACCACGAGTTGCATTATTAGCAACAGTACCATTAACCCACACAGTAACATTACTTCCTGAAGCAAGAGAAGCTATAAGATTAGGTAAAATCAACGCACCATTAAATTTTTTCCAGGTACTACCATCAGTTGAATAATAAGTATTCAACAAGAGACTATCATCGAAATAGTCATACAAAGACACATTCAAAGCATCACTCGGACCATGATTAGTAATCACAATCATATACTGAATAGTCTGACCACGAACGATTTTTTCAACATTAACCACCTTAGTAATAGTCAAATTAGCTTTACTAGTCACATTAGTGATAGCAGAATCATTTTTAGGATTTGGATCAGTAGGTGATGTGACTATAGCCGTGTTATTTAAAATAGTGCCATTAGGAGTAGAAGCATTCACAGTAGCATTAATCCAAACAGTAATAGATTCACCAGGCTTTAAAATTCCAAGATCAATCAAATCTTTCCAAGTATAGTAAGTAGCCCAATTATCAGTAGAATAAAAGTCTCCTTTCACATATTGTGGCAATAAATCTCTTAATGTAACATTAAGCGCATCACTCGGACCATTATTCCTGATAACAATCACATATTTAATTTTACTACCAGCAACAACTTTACTATCACCCGTTTTATTAATAGTTAAATTAGCACTTGTAGTCACATTAGTGATAGCAGAATCATTATGAGTTTCTGGATCATTTGAAGCGTTAACAAATGCAGTATTATTTAAAATAGTGCCATTAGGAGTAGAAGCATTCACAGTAGCATTAATCCAAACAGTAATAGATTCACCAGGCTTTAAAATTCCAATATCAATCAAATCTTTCCAAGTATAGTAAGTAGCCCAATTATCAGTAGAATAAAAGTCTCCTTTCACATAATTTGGTAAAATATCTTTTAATATAACATTAATTGCATCATAGTCACCAATATTCTTGATAGTAATATTATAACGTATTTGACCACCAGCAACAACTTTAGTATCACCCTTCTTCGTAATATCCAATTTAGTAATAGTAACATTAATTGTTTTGTTAGCTTCAACTGGACCGTATATTCTGGAATCATCTGTATTATTGCTTGAAGAATAATTTAAATAAACAATATTAGTGAGATTCAAGCCTAAAACACTAGAAGAATTAATTACAGTACAATTAAATTTAAGAGTAACAGTTTCACCAATTGGAAGCTCATAATCTGTACTAGTAGAAAATATTAGTGTTCTAATGATAGGATCATAAGTTACACTCCAGCCAGGTGGAAGTACTGCAGAATTTAAGACATATTCTAAACCAACAGGTATTACATCTCTTACAATTAAGTAGTAAGCAGAAGAACCACTACCTGTTGAATGACTTATAAGTATTGTGAAAACAACATTTTCTCCAGGATGATAAGTATTCTTATTAGAACTTTTACTAATATTAAGTTTAGGTTCAACAACAGTTACATTATCAACAGCAGATAAATTAGACTCATCTTCAGATGAATTCACAAAGAAAATAGTAGCATTATTCACAAGAACAGTACCATTCTTATTACCTGTCATATTCTGTACTAAAACAGTGTAAGCTAAAGTTATAGTACCATCACTAGTAATATTCACAGCACCAAAATCAACACTAATACTATTATCACTAGTAGTGATTGTTGGATTTGCATAGATTACAGATCCAGAAGGAGTGATTACTAAACTACCGCCTATATATTTTAATCCACTTGGAAGTATATCTTTAAATTTTAAACTGCTAGTATATCCTTCAGGTAAAGTTATAACAACAGTATAAGTTAACCTACCACCAATAGGAGAATTCTTATTATTCACATTCTTCTTTATACTAGGATTTATTGTGTTAAATGAAACTTCATTAGACTTGTTAGTATAGTTTCTTGTTTCATTAAATGTATTATTAGGCATAGATGAATAGGTTACATTCGCAATGTTTTTGAAAGTAGAGTTAATATACACATCTTGAATCACAGTAACATTAAAAGTAAATGTCTTATTATCACCACTTGCAATAAAAGTACCTTCATTAGCTACTATATAAATAGCATTACCCTCTCTGTAAATATTGAATCCATCAATTACAGGCAATTCAGCTGTGCTTGAATTGAAGAATTTAGGATCTAAAATATCAGAGATATTTATTCTATATGCATTAGAATTACCATTATTAATAATAGTAATAGTAATTGATAATTTATCTCTACCCTTAATATCCTTAGTTTTATTAGCACTTTTTTTAATTTCTAGATTTGGTTCAACGATAGTAGTATTAACAGAAGAATTGAAAGGTCCTTTTTGGTTTTCATCCCATGTTAAATTAACAAAATTAGTTTTAACTAGACCTGCACGATTTGATGGATCATTTAATACCAAAACTTCTAAATCAATGTAACAATAATTATCATCAGAATCACTAGTAGTTAATCCTTCAAATTTGAAAATTAAATCTCTACCATTTTGAGTAAAAATTAAATTACCAAGATTACCAGCCCAATTTTCTTTATGTAAAGTATAACCGAGGAATCTATATCCTTCAGGTAAACGATCAACTAAAATAATGTTTGTAGCATTACCTTTAGGCGATTTCACCATAATACGATAAGTTAATTTATCACCAATAGTAACATTAGTAGATGGACCATATATAGTTGAATTTACAAAGGTTTTATTTAGACTAGGATCTTTGACTACTATAGTGGCATTACCAGAACTATTATATTCCCTAATCTCAGGATCAATTTCTGCACCAATTGGAAGTGACCAATAAGTGACATTTGCATAATTAACATAATTTTGTCCTAAGTAAGGATTAGACAAAACAGTCACATTAAAATAAAATGTAGCACTTTCACCAACATCAAGATCTCCACCGGTATAAGTCACAACTTTAGTAGCAGGATCATACTTAAATGTAAAACCAGTAGGAGTAGTTACCTCTACAACACTATTTAAATCGAATATATGTTCTGCATTAGCAAGATAATCTTTAACAGTTAGATTATAAGCCTTTGACATACCATCGTTCCTTATAGTTATAGTTATTGTTACTGTCTTACCACCCTGTATCTCATAAGAACTGAATTTTTTAGTAGTATTGATTTTTGGTTCTATAATATTTACTGTAGCATTACTAGTCAGTGTTCGATTATATGGGTCAGCCCAAGTAAGATTAGCAATGTTAGTTCTAGCACGATTAGTTGTGTGCACTGGATTTAAGGTTGCATTATTAAGTACAATGGCCTCATAATCTACATAGAATGTGTTAATTCCACCTTTTTCAGTGTTAACCACACCCTTGAAAACTATTATAAATGAATTACCCTCATATATAATATCATAATTAGGTAATTGCATACCATTTTTATTAATAATTGGAGTTCCTACAAGTTTAAGTCCATTTGGAAGGGTATCCTTAATAGTTATATTAGTTACTTGTCCAGCAGGCAATACAATAGTTAACCTGTATTTTCCAGTTTCCCCAATTGTTAGATTATTACCCTTACTTGGACCATTCTTAGATCCAGTGTAATTTTTTGTGAAATTAATATTTTTAACTTGTATACTTTCATTATCTTCATAGTTACGTGGATCATCAACAAAGTTAGGACTTGTAATATTTGGAAGTGATGTGAAATTAGTAATCTGCACAGTATTATTAAATACTTGTAACGGTGTAACATTATTTGGCAATACAATCTTATAAGTAATAAGAATAGTATTATTTGAAGGATCAACACCAAGAGCATAATTTCCTAAACTCAAACCATCATCAGTGAATAAATCCCAAAGATTTAAGTCAGTTATTTCAACTTCACCACGGTAAGCCCTAAGATCCTTAATACTACTAGTACTGAAATATTGACCATTAATAATAAGGAAGTTATCTCTAACAACAATATTATATGCAGTACTATTTCCCTTGTTTTTAATAATTATATTATAAGTTACCGTATCGCCAGCTTCTAAATTATTTTTTGGTGTTGCATTTTTCTGAATTGAAAGATTAGGCATACCAGTGACAAAATGAACAATAGAATCTTCTGAAAAAGTAGAATCAGTAGTATTATCATACATAATATTTAATAGATTTGCAAGATGTAAACCATCAGCCATCCGATCACCAGTAGCAGTCACAGTAAACAAAATATGAGCAACAGTTTCTTCTTGAGATTCCAAATCAATGTCACCATAATTAAATATAAGTCTATTTTGAGCAGTATCAACAGTCAAATAAGGCAATTTACCAGTTTTAACAAACAAAGTATCTTTATCACCTAATCTCCATTGACCAGAAACAGGAATAGCAGAAGAATTATTTGGACTTTGTCCAGTAGCAAACTGAAGAGCTCTAAACAGAGGGATTGGTAGATAATCAGTTATAACAAAATTATGCAAGTTAGTTGTAGGAATATTTACTTCTAAAGAAAATGTTATATTATCGCCAGGCCTAATAGTGAAATTAGAACCACTAACTTCTTTACCATTTATTCGAACAATAAATTTATTAGACTTAGGTGCAACAATAGTAATCTCAGATCCACTATAATCAGAAACACCAGCACTTTGATTAGTTAAATTACCACTTATAATAACATTATTATTTATAATATCATTAGAAACAATATTCTTATTAGGAATAGTGAAATTAGTATTAATCTGACTACGGAAAGTTAAATTACCCCTAAGCGGATTAATAGATGCTGTCTCATTATAATAATGACAACCAGTTAACACACCACCATACCCATATTTAATTAAAATTGCACTAATATTAAACTTAAGATAAGTAATACCAGTAGTAGAATCATAATTACGGGTGAAATCAGTTAAACTAATTGGTATATTTATAACTGTTCCATTTGGAAGCTGAATAATCAAATTAGGAAGTGGATCATTTAAGAAAGTTTGACCATCACCAAGAGTATCATATATGACTATGTTGTCAAATGAAAAATAGTCAGAGATTTGGAAATTAATAAGATATTCCAAAATATTTTTCGGCTTAGTCTTATTACCACCAGTTATATCTTTAACATATTTCTGAGTTGCAATAGATTTTAACATTACAGTATGATTATCTTTAGCAGAAACATTCAAATCTTTATATTTACCAGAAACATTCACATTATTAGTTGCATTCTCACTTAAACCAGTATTGGGATTAAGAACGTGTTTACTTTCATTATCCAACTTAGGAGCATAAAACTCATAAATCACCACTCTATCCTCACTACTTAAAGTACCAGTAATACTATCAAAAAATATTTCTAAAAGACCGCCTGGAGTATTGGTGTTAGGTAGTCTAATTTCCCTACCAGTTGCATTATCAATTATTCTTAAAAATTGAATATTTCCTGGTAAAATATCTTTAAGTGTAATATTACTAATTATTTGGCCATTAGCAATATCAATTATCAGCCGATATCTATGAGGATTGCTTTTACCTGTAGTAATCTCATTTTCAGGAGTATCAACAACTTTAGTAATTTTAATCACAGTAGGTATAACTCTCAAAGTAGAATTGTTACCAACAATTGTTGGAGATCCAGTTTCATTAGCACCAAACCTGAAAACAGGAGTAGCAGTAATATTTAAAGGTTTGCCAAGAGTTGCATTAGCTCTAAGAGTTGCAATAATCTCCATTTTTGCAATAGGCTGACCTTTAGTGAAACTTCCCAAAGGATATTCTAACACATAAAAAGTCTCACCTGGTGTACCCGTAACAGGCTTTTTAGTTAAAGGATCAATCAAAGTACCATTACTTGGAAATACACCAACACGAATTGCATTAACAGGTTGACCTAAAAAAGTCGCCCCCTTAAATTCAACCTCAGGAGGCAACCTTAAATAAACTATCGGACCAAATCCTGTTTCATTACCCGTGTTATCAAAATTAATCTCAAATTTAAAATCTTCATTAACAAACTGATTTAAATTATTAGGATTAATGGTTATTTTCGGTTCAGGTCCTAATTGGAAATCACAAACACCTTTACCATCATATAATCTCACATTTTTTGACATAGTAATATGACCGGGATAACTAGCAGTTACCTTAAAAACAGAATCTTTACTATCAAAAACTATATTATAAAGTCCATTCTTATCGGTCTGAGTTTTTTTAAGTAAATTTCCTTTTAAATCAAAGACCTTAATAGTAACTCCTTTAAAAGCTAAACCAGAATCGCATCGAATAACTTTACCAGAAATAGAAACATTTCGAACACTGTTAGACTTAGAAACAACAGATTTATCATTATTAGTATTATTAACACCCTTACTATCAGTACTAATACTAGCATTATTAACTATAGACTTAGAAGGCGTAACAACACTATCAGTGCCACTATTTTCAACAGCTGAAACAGAACCATCGGCACTGTTACCTCGATCATTTTGCACATCAGAAGCACAGACAAATCCAATGCTTAAAACAACTGTTAAAATTAAGACTAAAAAAGTGATTACATTATGTAATCTAAATTTCATATTCTCCCCCCAAAATTCTAAAAATATTATTATATTTAAAGAATTAAAATGTAATATTTATTCTTAATTATATATATACTTTTAGGATATATGCAAACATTCCAGGTATTACGAAATCATTAAGATATATAAAAATTTTAAACATTTTAACGAAAATTATGGTTTTTTATATAAAAAAAGATGTTTTTCTTTTAAAAAAAGTAAAAAATATGAAAAAATTTTATAAATATACAAAAATAACTTTTTAAAACAAAAATAAATATATTAAATCAATTAATCTTTAATGATAGCCTCTTTAAAAAACTCAGGGACCAGAGATCTATATAATGGACTTTTAAATAAAATATCTATATCCCCATCAAGAATATAAGTGTAGCAGGAATCATCTTCAGCTCGCATACCCCTTCCATAGGCTTGCATCAATGTCATTACAGTTTTATATGCATACCATCTTCTATCCCTTTTCATACGCATATTAACCTGTTCATCACCTAAATAAGGAAAAGGAACCTTATAAATAACCTGAAACCTACATTTATCATAAGGTAAATCCACTCCTTCACTCATAGAAGGACTAGTTAAAACAAGAGGATCTTCACTTTTCTCAAAATGATTTAAAACACGTTCTCTATTAGCAGAAGTGTGAGAAATTAATCTTGAATTAGGCATTTTTTTAATAATATATTCTTGACACTTATAGCTATTTGTATGAATTAAACCTTTATCATTCTTGTGTTTCTTTAATATAGCTTCAAGAATAGGTAAAGTTTTAGGAGCACTTCTTTTAATTCTATTAGAAGACATTTTACCAGCAATATTTAGTTCAATAGGTCTTTGACTAGGAGGAAAAGGACTATCAACTTTAATATGATAAACCTCATTAGGATTTAAACCAAGCCACTTAGAAAACATTTTATGAGATAAAATAGTTGCACTTAAAAAAATACAAACTTCTCCATGTTTAAATAAATAATCTTTTGCATATTGATGAACTCTAAGTGGTTTAAATGAAACACCATCAGATAAAGGATCAATAATCCAATTTTTAGGCTCATTTTCAAGATTTTCTCTCAATTGTTTTAGTCGTGAAATTGTAGAATTAATTCTGTCTGCTTTGTTTTTTGGAAGGTCTTTAAGTTCAATATCACGATAAGCATCTTTAATTGCGTCAATTTCCATTATCCAATCTTTATAATCCTTTTCTTTAAGTATATTAGGGTTAATGACCTTTTTAATATCTTTTTTAAGTCTTCTATTGTATAAAGTGAGTTCCATCGTATTCATTAATTTGTTTTCAATATTATGAGCTTCATCAAGAATTAAAAGATTTCTAGGAGCAAAATGCTTTACATAGTTTAATTCAAGAATAGCATAATCATAATTCATTAAAGTAATAGGAGAGTTAATAGCATTAGATTTTTGTTGCCAATAATGACAATGTTCTTCAGATTGATAAAAAACAGAGCCTCCAAATTGATCTTCAAAAGCTTCTGAACCAGTTAAATTAGGAGTTTTAGAAATACCAAATTTACAAAAAAAGTTTTTGGAAGTAGGAGTAGTTTTACAAGTTCCAACATCACATGTAGAATCTAAATCATCGTTCAAACAATAAAAATTTCCCCTGCCCTTTACCATTGGGAATTTAAATTCATTAAAATATTGAGACTGTAATTGTTTAGTCATAGTAAGAATATATGCTGACTGATACATTTTAGCTAATGTAGTAGCTATCGCTGACTTTCCAGTTCCAGTTCCTGCCTCGAGAATTATATATTTATATCCATTTTCAATAGCTTCATTAATATCAGATATAATTTCAAGTTGACCTTTTCTTGGAGAAGAAAAAGGGAAATTTTCAATTATTTCATTATCAATATTTGGAAATTCTTTTTTTAATTCATTGATTCTTTCTTCTGTAATAGAAGTTTCTCCAATAGAATAAGAATTATCTATGTTAATTGAACTCATATTTACTATATTAGATGAGATATCATTAGAATCTATTGAATAATTAGATTTAAGGTTTTTTTGTGTTATTCCACAAACACAGTTATTTTTTAGCATTCCACAATTTGGACAAAATAAAGAATTTGACATCAAAAGTATATTAGTGATAGGAGTATAAATAAATTATAGTTAATGGTTATGAAAAATAATATTTGTTTTAAAAATTTGTTATTAATAGCTAAAATTACTTATTTATAACTTAACTAAAAGTAATTATATAAATAAATTTGTAGTTAATCATCTGTTATTATTAATAAGTCTAGAAAGAATTAATATGTCTAAAAAGACTAATTTTATAACCAAATTTATTTTAATCCAATGAAAAAATAGAAAATGGTGTTTTATTGACATTACAAAAAGGTAAATTATTCGGAATTGGTATCGGACCTGGAGACTACGAACTCTTAACAATAAAAGCTTTAAAAGTTCTAAAAAATGTACCAATTATATGTTCTCCTAGATCTGCACCAAAAAAAGAAAGTATAGCCCTTTCAATCATTAATCCGATTATAAAAAAAAGAGAGAATGGAAAGAGCGAATATAACTATGAAGATGATAATCTTAAAAATCAAACCTCAAGTTTAAAAATTTTAGAACCTGTTTTCCCTATGACTGAAGACAAAAAAACTTTAGAAAAACATTGGGACGAAGCTTCTGAATTGATATCTAAATATTTAAATAAAGGATTAGATGTTGCATTTATTACATTAGGTGATCCATCAATATACAGTACATTTTCCTATGTCCAGAAAAGATTGGAAAAAAGTTTCAAAATAGAGGTAATTCCTGGAATTAACTCATTTACAGCTTGTGCCTCAAGTATTGGTAAACCATTGGTCGAAAAAGATGAAATTTTAATGATAATTCCAAAAATAGATGATAGAATTGAAAAGCTACTTAAGGAAGGAGATAGCTTTGTTTTAATGAAAACATCCAGAAATACTGAAGAATTAGAAAATATAATATATGAACAAAGAGGAGAAAAAGAAATTACTTCTGTTCAAAACTGTACAATGGAAAATGAAAAAATAATAGAAGGATTTCCAAAAAACAAACCCTATTTAACAACAACTATATTAAAGTTAAAAAAATAAATAATCTGAAAATTAGTTATTAATAAATCTAAAAAGTAATTAGTTATTAATCTAAGAATTATTAGTAATTAACTAAAATTAATTATTAACTAATCAAAAAAGTAATAATTGATTAATCTAAGAATTATTATTAATTAATATAAAAAATAATAATTATTAATTAGATATAATAAATCCTTAAAAATAAATATTAGATATAATCCAATTATTTAAAACAAAATATTATAATTATTAGAAATCTTATTCTAAAGTTTCTACTTCAAAAACACAACAATTATCGCCCATTGTAAAACATTTTGTTTCGATGACCTTTACTTCTTTTTTTAAGAAAGAAGATAAAGTAGCTTCAATTATACCAGCATCTAAATAGCATGCAGGTTTTCCAGTTTTAGGGAGCAGTCCACATTCAAAACAATCATAAGCAGTAATTTCTATTTTTTCTCCGAGTTTAAGCTCTAAACGACCTAATCCATAATCTTCCCAAAATTCTTTTAAGTTTTTAATAAAGACATCTATATCATCAGCTTTAATTTGTTCATATAAAGCTAACCCTATACGACGACCAGATTCATAAAGTATTGGATTAATATTAAATCCTTCTTGAATTAATGTCGATCTAAATGTGTGAAATAAGAGATGTGAAAAATTAAATTTGCCATCTTTATCTATTTCTTTATTTACAATATTTTCTAACAAAAAGCTAGTTTTTTGTTCTTCAAGTTCAAATGGCTCAGGAGGTTCAATTTCCCCTAAAAATCTTGAATTTATATAGAATATTTTTCTTCTTTGATCATCTGGATCAAATTTAAAAGAGATGACACCATCATTTCGTAAAGATTTTAAATGAACAGAAATTGTTGATTTAGATTTGCCAGTATTTTTAACGATTTCGTCAAATTCCATCTCATTATCTTTTAACATTGATAGTATAACAAGTTTTACAGGGCTTTTAATTACATTGACCCCTATTTCCTTATGACCTTTGGAAAAAATTTGAATAGGTTTTTGTTTTTTTGCTTCAGTGATTTTATCAGTAAAATCCATATTTATACCCCTTATTATAAATATGACATCAATTATTATTAAATTATTATTAAATTATTATTAGACTGATTTTTAATATTATTTAAAATTCTTAATATTACTTAAAGTTCTTAATATTCATTTAAATTTTTATAATCTTAACAGTGCCATATAAGTATTAAAATTAGCATGATAGAACTATATATGTGTATTTATTCTATTTTAATATTGAAAGAATATATAGTTTTATCTATAAAAAGAAGTATATAAATCTTTTTCTTGCAAAATATAAATAATTAATAAAGGTTAGATAAGTTTATAGTAAATAATAATTAGATAATATCCCAGTAAATCTAAAAAACAATGTTTAATTATGTTTTAAATTAAAATAAATCCTATTGAAGATACTTATTAAAATAAAACAGTTCGTGAATATTGGAAATATAATTAAAATATATATAATATTATTTTTAATTATATATAAACATATTATATATAAAGTTATTTGAATTATAAAAACAAAGCATACTATAAAATAAAACCTATTATACGATAAAGGACATTGAAAAAACAACATTTAAATATAAGTTCCTCTAAATATGTTCATATCCATACGAACAATATATTAATATTAATAAACTATTAGAAATAAAAATATTAATGTTAATAAAATATTAGATAACTGGAGATAATAAAATGAAAGCAAAAGCAACAAAAATAGCTGATAGAGTATACTGGATAGGAGTTCTTGACTGGGATTTAAGAAGTTATCATGGATATACTTTAGATGGAACAAGTTACAATGCATATTTAGTTTTTGGTGATGAAAAAGTAGCCTTGATAGATAATGCTTATCCAGGGAAAACAGAAGAACTAATGGCTCGTGTAGATGATGCATTTCAACAAGAAGGAAAAACCGATGGTGAATCTAAAGTAGATGTAATTATACAAAATCATGTTGAAAAAGATCATAGTGGTGTTTTAGTAGATATTCACAGGAGATATCCAGAAGCCCCAATTTATTGTACTGAAATAGCTGTAAAAGGATTGAAAAGACATTATCCTAAAATTAGTGAAGCAGAATTTATCACTGTTGGAACAGGAGATACATTAGATCTTGGTGGTAAAACTTTAGCATTTTTAGATGCATTCTTGCTCCACTGGCCAGACAGTATGTTTACATTATTCTTAGAAGAAGGAATATTATTCCCAAATGATGCATTTGGTCAACATTTATGCTATTCAAAACGTTTCGATCATGAAATACCAGAACATATTTTAATGGATGCTACCAAAAAATTCTATGGAAACCTCATAGTACCCCTATCTAAACTAGTTTTAAAGAAGTTTGAAGAGGTTACAGAGCTTGGATTACTTGAACAGATAAAAATGATAGCTCCTTCACATGGACAAATATGGACAGACCCTATGAAAGTTATTGGTGCATATAGTGATTGGGCAACTGGAAAGTGTAAAGATAAGGTAACAATAGTATATGATACTATGCATTATTCCACACAAAAAATGGCTCATGAAATAGCTGAAGGAGTAATGGCAGAAGGATATGAAGTTGAAATGTTCTTTTTACATGAAGATGAAAGAAGTGAAATAGTTAAAAGTATATTAGATAGTAAAGCTATAGCTATTGGAGTTCCTACAATCAATAATGAACCTTACCCAAGTATTGGAGATTTAATGTACTATTTAAAAGGTTTAAGCTTTGAAAGAACAGGAATTGAAAGGAAAGCTATAACTTTCGGTTCCATGGGTGGAAAAGGAGGAGCACCAGAAATTTTAGCTAAAGATTTAGGAGAATATGGATTTGATGTTGTAGATAGCTATGAAGTATATTATGTTCCTGATGAAGAAGAAAATGAATCTTGTTTCAAGTTAGGGCAAAAATTAGTTGAAGAAGCTAAAAAATTATAATAATAAAAAAATCAATTTACAAAAAAATTTGTATAAATCTATTATAAAGAAGTTTAAAATAAAATAAAAAGATATAATAATAACAAACTTCATAATATTTACATAAATTAAAAATTATACATGTAAAACCAAAATATTGAGTTTAAAAAATATATATACGAGGAGAAAAAATGCCAAAGTATGAACATAAAATAGGTGTAACTAAAGGAACAGATTTAGAGAAAGAAGTAAAAGCAAATTTCATGGGAGAAACCCAAGAAGTTGGAATGTACTTAGCTATGTCTAGACAAGCTTCTAGAGAAGGATATGGGGAATTAGCTGAAGTTTTTAAAAGACTTGCATGGGAAGAAGCTGAGCATGCTGCTAGATTTGCAGAGATGAATGGAGTTATAAAGCCAACCCTAAAAGAAAATGTTGAAATGATGTTAGAAGGGGAATTAATGGCTAATAAAGAAAAAAGAGCTGCTGCTGAGAAAGCTGGAGATTGTAAACTCGAAGATCCTTGTGATTTCTTTAAAGAAAGTTCTAAAGACGAAGGTCGTCACGCTAAAATATTAGAAGGGATATTAGAAAGATATTTCTAAATAAATCTTAGAAAGCTCATTCTAAATTTATTTTAAATATTTCTGAATATTTCTAAATATGTTAAAAAATTTAAATATATTATAAATATATTTTTATTATTTTATCTATTTTTATTTCTTTATAATTTATTATAATATATATTATTATAACTCATATTATAATTCATTTTAATTATAGCTTATATCCTATTATATCTTATATTCTATTAAGCTTATATCTTATTATAGCTTATATTCTATTATGTTACGTTTTATTATAACTTACGTTCTATTATATAATTATAGTAATATTTAACTATAATTTTTCATTATAACTTATTTAATACTTTTATTTTAAATTCATAACCATTTACTTCGCTTTAATCAAAAGCTAATTATATATTAACTTCTAATTTTTTATATTATCCAATTTTCTAATTAAACTTTAATAATGAATCATTAATAATAGTTATTAATATTTATTTTAGTAATATGATTATTTTACTAATAAACTATAATATTAACTATCCTAATATTAAACTAGAAAATATTTATAAATATTATAAAATTCTTAAATATAATAGTTGGTGGAAAAATGGAGAATAAAATTTCAATAGCTGCATGTAATGGAATGAGCGCTTTAGGACTTGTTGGTAGAGCTGCATGTAATGATTTATCAACAGAAAATGATAAAACATTGTCTATATGTATTACAGCTACTGCGGCAGATAATCAAGAATTTAATCAAATTATTAAAAAATATCCTATTATAGCTATAAATGGATGTTCAGATGATTGTGTGAACAAAATACTTAAATCAAAAGGTATTGAAACAGAAAAAACTTATAATATAGATAAAATTTTAGAAGAAAAAAGTTTAAAAGTTATAGACCCATCTAGATTAGACTCTGAGGGTGAAAAAGCTGTTAAAGAACTGAAAAATGTGATAGAAGCGGAATTAAAAAAAATGTGAATATTATTTTAATAAATCCTTAAAAATAAACATGATAAAAACTATAAATTAAGAGGATATTATGAATATCAATATAGGTATTATTAGAGATGAGCCCAATCTTGGAGAAAGAGCCTTGAAAACTATAGAAAAAAAGTTTAATGTAGAAATGGTTGATATAGAATCTACAAAAGGAACATTCATAGATGATATAAACATTGATAAAAATACCCTTGAAAAATTAGAGAAGTTTGATTTATTAATAACTTATATAAAACAAGCAGATATGGTCATGGAAATTGTAGAAAAGTTACACGATAAAGTTTCATGGATAATAATTGGAACTTGGCGAGGAGAAGGGTTTAAAAATCAACTTCTAAAATATGAAAATGTTTCTGTTCCTGATGCAATGTGTGAATTAGAAATAGGTAAAAAAAATCCAGTTTTTGATGAATTCACAAGTGTGTTTGGAAAACCAGAAATAAAAGTAAACTGCCAAGGAGAAAAAATAGCTGAAATTGATGTTATAAGAGGATCACCCTGCGGAGCTACCAATTTTATGGCTGAAGACATTTTAGGAGAAAATGTAGATGATATAGAAAATTTAGCTAAAAAAGCAGGTCTTCGAATTCAGCATTACCCTTGTAGAGGACATAAATTGCGATTATTTGCAGACGAAGAGTCTCATAAACAGCTAGCATCTCAACTACATTATGAATCAGTGAAAAAAGCTTTAAAAAATGAAAAAGATGAAAATAAGAAATAATATAAAATAATAAATAAATTATTAAAAAATAAATAAAAACAAAATCAATAGATAAAAAATATTAAAAATGTAAATAAAAAAAAAATAAAAAAAAAATAAAAAAAAAATAAAGAAATTTCATTTTTAAAGTTATAAAAATAAATTTTTATAAATTATATTAAGATATGAGTTATATTAAAATAATCCTCCAGTTAAACCTGCGATTAGACTTATAGCTATTATAAATATCATGAAAGAAGATATAAGAACTATTATAGGCTTTACAATATTTTCAGATAATTTATAGTCTAAAAGCTCTTCAAGCAAATGTCCTCCATCCAATGGTTTCATTGGAAGAAGATTGAACAAACCAATGGCTAAGTTAAGGAATGCAATCCAATTAAACAATTCTAAAAGTGAAAACCAAATCCAAGGAAGTGTATTTCCATAAGTATTAGCTACATTATCATTAATTTGGTAGTTTTTAACAGCTTGAACTCCCATATAACCCAAAGAATTATTATTAGGATTTTTACCAGCGACAAAACTATAATTTCCCCTGTCCGTCGTGACATTAACAGTTTCGCCTGGTTTTAAAGTAGATAAAGCATTTGAATAAGCATTTCCATCTGTAACATTTACTCCATTTAAAGACTCTATTATCATTCCAGTTTGTAAAATGTCATAAGCAGGAGTTCCTTCAAGAACTCTTTCTATTTGAATCCCGTCCTCATGAAATGTTTCAGGAATAACAAAAGAGGAAATAGACATTGTAATTAAAAATGCTACTACAAAAAGAGATATATTGGCTATTGATCCAGCAGCATAAACCCTCATTCTTGAAGTTTTTTCAGCTTTTTTCATATCTTCTTCATCAGGTTCAACAAAAGCGCCTGGAAGAACAGCAAATAATAATAAACCTATTGATTTTATGTTGATTTTTTCTACCCTAGCTAAAATTCCATGAGAAAATTCATGGACAATTAATACAGTTGCAAGAGCAACTATCCCATAAGCAAATGGAATATATATTGGAGAACCTGGAATTTCAACACCAGGAATAACAAGAGAAACAGAAGGAGTTTCAAATACTGTTGAAAGAGATGAAAGAAGTAAATAAGTCATTACAATCATAGCACCAAAAGAAATGAAAATACCAACATTCATAAACCATCGCCAAAACTTTGGAGAAATATTAGCTAATTTATTTATAAATCCTCTAAGTCTTTTAGTTTTCCACATTAAAAGTGGAAAATTTACTTCTAATCCATGACTAGTAAGTTTATTCTTAAAAATTAGGGCAATAGCCCATATAATTGCAAATGCTATTGCATAATACCATAAACCATTCATTATTTCACTCTTTAGCAAAAATAAATTTAATAGATAACTACTAAGTTTAAATAAATCTAAACTATAGAACTATATAAACCTAAATAAGTCTACACAATTTATTCTAAGTAACATATTAACATTATTAATATTGTTATTAGTAATCCTATTATTTAAAATAGAACTACTAAATCAAAAATTATTATAAAAATTATATGAGAATTATTATAAGAATTATTATAAAAGTTATTTTTAAAATATAAAAAATTATTTATTCCAATTCATAGATTCAAAAAAGACCACATCTACAATTTCATCTTTAGAAATACCTTCTTGATTTTCATCAACAATAATATAAGCATTAGCTTCAATCATAGACCTAAGAATTCCAGAACCTCTACTTAAAACAGCTTTAACTTTCTCATCATCAGCATAAGACCTAATAAAGTCAGTACGCCCCAAGTTAGAATATATTTTAACATCAGCTCTTCTTTTCTCTTTTCTAGGGTTAAATTCGATATTTTGCATTTTAAACAAGAAATTCCGAACTAAAGCATCAAATTGCCCCATTGCTGCTACTGGATAACCAGATAACATGAATACTGGAGTATCAGCAACAATACCAAAGCCAACAGGCTTTCCTGGTCTTAATGCAACTCCATGGAACAAAACATCACCAATAGAATCAACAGCATCTACAACAACATCACCTTTACTAATAGCTGTTCCTCCAGTTGTAATAATTAAATCATAATATTTAGAAGAATCTAATAAAGTTTTTTTAACTTCTTCAAATATATCTTTAGCAGAAACAACATCAACATGAGCCCCACAACTTTCAATCATAGAAGATATAACATATTGATTTGAATTGATTATTTGGGCTTTTTCAAGTTTTTTAGTAGGATTGATCAATTCATTACCAGTTATAATCAATTTAACTTTAGGTATTTTATAAACTTCAATATTACTTATACCTGCAGAAGCTATAATTCCCATCTCTTGAGGTCGAATAATAGTTGAATCTTTAACAACTAGATCTCCTGATTTAATATCTTCTCCCTTAAAAGATACATTTTCACCAGGAGTAACTTGAGAATGAATTTCAATAAATTCATCAGAAGATCCTTTACAATTAGTGATAGTATATTCTTCCATCAAAACAGCATCAGCACCTTTTGGAATTGGAGCTCCAGTGGCAATTCTAATAGCTTCTCCAGAATTAATAATTTTATTAGAAAAATCTCCAGCACCAATTTGATCAATGATGCTTAGTTTTTTTATAGCATTTGGAGAAGCACCAAAAGTATCACTAGCAATAACGGCATAACCATCCATAGCTGATTTATCAAAAGGAGGAGAATCGTGAAAAGAATAAACTTCTTCTGATAAAACTCTTAAATATGAATTTTTTAAATCAATAATTTCTGTTTCCATAATTATCTGATTTTTATCAAGGATATCTAATGCATCCTCCATTGGAATTAATTCTGATAAAAACATAAATCCTCCCTAAACAATACAATTTATTATTGAAAAATATAAAAAATATAAAAACATGGGATATTTAGTATTACATTATAAAACTAAATGCTTATTATATAATAAAATTAAATGCTCAGTATCATATAATAAAACTAAAATGTTTAGTATTATTTCATAAAATATGTGTCATGACTATGCCATAAATTGTTCAATTACACCATTATATGCATCTTTTAAATCATTAACAAATATATTAATATTATTATCATTACCCCTTATTTTCAAAGAGTTTCCTTTAACTTCCCCAATACAAGCACAAGGAACATCGATATAATCTAAAACATTCTCTAATTCATCAGATTTAACTGTAACAATATATCTTCCATGACTTTCTGAGAATAATAAGTTATTATCATCAATATCTTCAGAGTTTTCAATAGGAATATTAGATAAATCGATTTCAGCCCCAATTCCACTTGATATTGCCATTTCAGAAAGAGCAATAGCAATTCCTCCGGCAGAACAATCATGAATTGCAGTTACAGTATTATTTGAAATATTTTCAACACTATTAAATTCACCATTATCATTAGCTAAAAGTTTTAAAATAGACTTTGAAGATTTTATTTCATTATCAATTCTAATTTTTGGAGCTTCACCTTGTTCAAGATCATGAACAGCTCTATGATATTCAGAACCATCAATTTCATCATAAGTTGCACCAATAATTAAAATCTTATCTCCTTCATTTTTAAACTCCATAGTTCTAATATTATTAAGGTCAGCTACACCAATAACACCTACAGTAGGAGAAGGATTAATTTTAATGCCTTCAGTTTCATTATAAAAGCTTACATTACCACTAATAACAGGAGTTTCAAATTTTTCAGCTAAATCTGCCATTCCTTTAACACATTGTTTAAACTGCCAAAGTATCTCAGGATTTTCAGGATTTCCAAAATTCAAACAATCAACCACAGCGTAAGGTTCTGCTCCCATTGAAACTACATTCCTAATTGCTTCAGCAACACTTCCAGCACCACCATCATAAGGAGAAAGCTTAGTGTGAATACTATTACAATCACAACTAAGAACAACAGCATTTTCATCATCTATTTTAAGTACAGCAGCATCATCACCAGGTTTTACAACGGTCCTAACTTGAACTTCATGATCATATTGTTTATAAACCCATTTCTTAGTAGCTATATTGGGAGAAGATAATATTTTTAATATAGATTGATCAATCGGTGAATTTTCAACAGCCACATAGTTATCATCTTTTTTTGGAGCTCTGATTTCACGATTTAATGAAGGAGGATCAGCAAGAAGAACAGCAGGCATACTAGCTATTATCTTATTATCCCCATTAACATCTTTTTTAGTAGGATCCTCAACAACCATCAATTTTGTATCAGTGACTTCACCGATGATGGCTCTTGGAAGTTCATACTTATCACAAATAGCAAAAGCTTCATCTACATATTTTGGATTAATAACAAAAACCATTCTTTCTTGAGATTCAGAAAGCATAACTTCATAAGGAGTCATGCCCTCTTCTCTTAAAGGGATTGAATTTAAATCAACTAAAGCACCATTTCCACATTTATCAACAAGCTCAGAAATACAGCAGGTTAGTCCTCCACCACCAAGATCTTTAACTCCAGCAACATCGATATTTTCAAGTATTTCCAAAGAAGCTTCTAAAACTTTCTTTTTTGTAAAAGGATCCCCAACTTGAACAGCAGGCCTATCTTCAATTTCACTATCAGATGTAAGTTCTTCTGAGGCAAATGTAACACCATGAATTCCATCCCTACCAGTTAATCCACCCATTAATAAAAAAACATCTCCTACATTTGGGGCTATTCCCTTAACTATATTATCTTTTTCAACAATTCCTGCACACATAACGTTTACAAGAGGGTTTGTTCTAAAAGATTCATCGAATTCAACTTCTCCACCAACTGTTGGAACACCAACACGATTACCATAATCAGAAATTCCTTTTACAACATGTTCAAAGAGATATCTAGATTTTTGATCTTCAAGAGGTCCAAAACGAAGAGAATCTAAAAGTGCTATTGGCATTGCTCCCATTGAAATAATATCTCGAAGAATACCACCAATTCCTGTTCCAGCCCCACCATAAGGTTCAATAGCTGAAGGATGATTATGACTTTCAATTCCTACTGCAAGAGCTAACTTATCTGTTATAGCAACCATTCCAGCATCATCACCAGGACCTAATATAATGTTTTTCCCTTCAGTAGGGAAAAGTCCAAGTATTGGCCTACTACTTTTATAAGAACAATGTTCAGAAAACATTATATCTAACATTCCCTCTTCCAACTCATTAGGACTTCTTCCAAGCATTTGTTCAATATAATCCATTTCAGAATCTGTTAAAGTCATTAAAAACACATACTCCTCATAAAATTGTTTTTGAATAATATTAATATATTATTAAGCTTCAGCTTTAATAATTTAAACTTCAATTTTAAGAATAATATTTTCATTTTCTATTTTCCACTCTTTAATATATTGTTTTTTATCTTTATTATCTTTATTATCATTATCATTTATAGAAGTTTCATGAATATTTTCAAATAAAATATTATTAGCCCTAACTTCATTTGAGATAAAATGAATTTGAGATGCTATCATAGTTCTAAAATCTTCATCTGCATCAACAGCAACATTAATATTAGCTTCAACATCTAAATCCATATCCTTTCTCATATCTTGGATTCTTCTAATTAATTCCCTTGCCATAGCTTCAGATAATATTTCTGGAGTAATCTGAGTATTAACAAAAACATTTCCTCCATCAAAATCAGAACTAACAATATCTTCAGGAAGTTCATTATCAAATAAAACATCTTCAACTGATAATTCAATTATTTTAATATTTTCTTGTTTTTCATTATTAGAATCTTTTTCATTATTAAAAATAGAAACATTAATCTTTCCATTAGCTTCTAATTCAGATTTAATCTTATTTCCATCATTTTCAGCTAAATATTTCTTAACAAAACCCATGTCTTGTCTAAGTCTAGGTCCAAGAGTTTTTAAATTTGGTTTAGCTATATATTTAACATTTTCAAACTCTTTTGAAGTGATTACTTCTTTAGTATTAGATTGATCTTTAATAACAGATTCAAGATTATTAACAGCTTCAAGAACAAAATCATCATCAGAAACAACTGTAATGTCATTTACAGGCCATCTTAATTTATATTTAGCTACATCTCTTGCTCTTGCACTAGCTTCAATGATTTCTCTTACAATGTCCATTTGGTTTTCAAGGTCAACATCAATTAGATTTTCATCATGCTTCCAATCTTCCATATGAATACTTAGCTTCCCATCAGATTTAGTACCTTTAACTAAATTTTCATAAATATTTTCAGATATATGAGGAGCTATTGGAGCTAAAACTTTAATTAAAAGTTCAATTGCAGTATAAAGTCCATAATATGCACCTAACTTATCAGGATCATCTTTTTCAACCCAAGTTCTGCCTCTTATAAGCCTTACATACCAACGACTAAGATCTTCCAATATGAAACTATTAATCTTTCTTGTAGCTTGATGGAAGAATGCATTACCTAAATCCTCTTCAACATCCCTTAATAATGAATTAGCTTTAGAAATAATCCATTTATCTTCATCTCGAAGAACAACACTATTTTCATCATTTAAATCACAATTTTCTGGATTAAAATTATCAAGAGACATATAAGTTGTTGAAAATACATAAACATTCCAAAGAATATTGAACATCTTTTTTATATTATTAAGTTCGTCCCAAACGAATTTGAGATCATCCCAAGGCTTACTTGCCCATAAAAGATAGAATCTTAAAACATCTGCACCATAATCTTCAATAACATCTTCAGGTTGAACCACATTTCCAAGAGACTTACTCATTTTCTTGCCCATCTCATCAAGGACAAAACCATGCATTAAAACTTTTTTATAAGGTATTTGATCAAATGCAATAACACCAGTGCCAAGTTGTGAATAGAACCAACCTCTTGTTTGGTCGTGCCCTTCAGTTATAAAGTCATATGGGAACCATTCATCAAACATATCCTTTTTTTGAGGGTAATAAAGAGACGCCCATCCAGCCACTCCTGAATCAATCCAAACATCTAATACATCAGGAATACGTCTCATTTCACCATTACATATATTATTTAGGTCATCAGATCCAGTTTTATCATTACTATTACAATCACATTCAAGTGAATCACATTTAATAATTATTTCATCAACATAAGGCCTATGAACTAAATCTTCATCATTAGCTTTAATTTCATTGATAGAATTATCTTTTAATTCTTTTACAGATCCAATAACCTTTATATTTCCACAATCTTCACATACCCAAACAGGGATAGGAATTCCCCAATATCTTTGTCTTGAAATTGTCCAATCTTTTGCATTATCAACCCAATCATGGAATCTTCCTTCACCTGCCCATTTAGGAACCCATTCAACTTTTTCAATTTCAGATAGCATCTTGTCTTTAATTTCAGTTATTTTTAAAAACCATTGCTCTGTAGCTAAATAGATAATCGGAGTTTTACATCTCCAACAAGTTCCATATCTATGTTCTATTGTTTCTTCCTTAAATAAAAGATTTTTCATCTTTAAATCATTGATAATATTTGGATTTGCATCTTTAACAAATTCTCCAAAATATTTGCCTCCAAATTGAGTGAAATTCCCTTCTTCATCAACTGGGCAAAATATTGGAAGATTGAATTGTTTTCCTATTTCAAAATCATCAGGTCCATGTCCGGGAGCAGTGTGAACAAGTCCAGTTCCTTCTCCAAGCTCTACATGGCCTCCTGGTAAAATTGTGTGAACATTAGATGAATATTTATCTTCATTATCTTCATCAAATTTCTTTTGTTCGGGAATTTCATCTAAAAGAGGATATACATAAGATAAACCTTCTAAATCAGAACCTTTAACAATCTTTATAACTTCATAGATAGGTTCTCTAATTTCTTCAATTTCTTTAATAGGTTTTCCATTCTCGTCTACTTCACCAGTATCTTTTTTAACTTTTGTTATTTTTACAGCTGGACCAAATATTGTTTCAACCAAATCACTAGCTAAAATTAATATTCCTTCATTATTTAATATTAAATCATTTGATATTTCATCCCCTTTTTTCTCATTTAAAAATTTAACAAATGAATAATCGAAATCAGGATTCATACAAATAGCCAAATTAGCTGGAAGTGTCCAAGGAGTAGTAGTCCAAACTAAAAAATACTCTTTTAATACATCAGGGTTATCTGCTTTGTTCAATATTGGTTCTGTTGATGGGAATTTAACATATATTGAAGGATCAATTTTATCTTCATAGTCTATTTCAGCAGCAGCTAATGCTGTTTCACATCTTGGACACCAACTAATAACTCTTTTATCTTTTAAAAGAAGATCTTTTTCATGTGCTTTTTTAAGAGTCCACCAACAAGATTCCATGTACTTTGGATCAAAAGTCACATAGGGATCATCCCAGTCCATCCATACCCCAAGATCTTCAAATTGACTTGTCATTGCATCTTTATTTTTCAATGCAAATTCCTTACATTTTGAAACAAAATTAGCTATTCCAATCTCTTCTTCAATCTGTTGTTTATTCTTGATATTGAGTAACTGTTCCACTTTATGTTCAATAGGAAGGCCATGAGTATCCCAACCTGCCTGTCTTCTTAATGAAAAACCTTTCATTGACTTAAATCGAAGATAAGTATCCTTAATAATTTTATTCCAAGCTGTTCCAAGGTGTATTTTTCCACTACAATAAGGAGGACCATCTAAAAAAGAATATTTTGGACCTTCTTCCCTTAATTGGTTTGTTTTAGAATAAACTTGATTTTTAATCCATACCTCTTGGACTTCTTTTTCTATTTTCTTATGTTCATATGATTTTTCTGCCTCTTTTATTGGCATTAGAATTCTCCTTATAATAATGAGTTAAATAAACTTATGATTTAAATAATCTATATAATTAGTAAATAAGCTATATAATTTAAATAAAATTTAATATTTAAGTTTATTAGCTAAGTAAGCTTAAGCTAATAAACTATATGGTTTAAATAAGTTTTAAGATTAAATAATTTTTATGATTAAATAAGATTATTGTTAAATAAACTTTATAAGTAATAATTAAATATTATAGAACAATTAATATTTGCTTAAGTGATTAAACAAAATGTAAAAATAAAACTAAAAATAGATTTAATAATATTAAAATAATGGAAAATAAAAATGTAGATTATCTTTATAACCTACAATTTAATTAAACAATATTCTTAAAATGTCCTTGCTTTGCCTTTTACAACATTTTCTGTTATGGTTGATATATTTTCAAGCCAACTATCCATGACAGAAGCAACTTTTTTACTAACATCATCCATTTTATATCCATCTTCAAGAATTATTTGAGAAGTTGCAGCCTTAGGTTGATCAATAGGTTTACCAATTTGACTCAAAATCATTATATTAATTTGTTTTATTCCTTCAACATTATTAGCTATATCATTAGCCATTTCATTAGATAAAATATTATAAATTTTACCAACATGATTTATAGGGTTTTTACCAGAAGTTGCTTCCATAGACATCGGCCTATTAGGAGTTATAAGACCATTAGCCCTATTACCCCTACCAACAGAACCATCATCACCCATTTCAGCAGAAGTTCCAGTGACTGTTAAATAATAACCTTCTTCTCCCTTAGCATTATCATTATCAGCAGTATTTACAAATACTTCAATCTCCCTATCTGTAACTTGGCTAGCTATATCAAGAGCTACATTTTTCAAGCCTTCACGGACAGCTATATATTCTTCACGGTCAGTAACATATTTTGAGACCATAGCACATGCAATAGTCAAAGTAATTTTATCATTATCACGAAGCCCCATAACTTTAATATCTTCACCAACAGCAGGATTCTTCTTTGTAAAAGCTTTAGAATTTAATAATTCTTCAATAGCTAAGACTATAGTTTCAACTTCTGAAAATGGAGCATAACCTACACCAAAAGAAGTATCATTAGAAGACGGTGCACCATCTCGTTTAAACACGTCAACAAGGTCTCCTGAACCATGTCCTATTTTACATTCAACTACAGCATGAGATTCTACTTCAAGATTAGGAATATATTCATCTAAATAAGTTTTAGCAGCATCAATAGCTACTACATCAACTGGTAACTTTTTACCTTCATATTCAGAAACTCCACGACCTGTAAGAAGGAAATCAATAGGCTTAATTACATCTCCTCCTCCAAAAATAGGATTCGATTCACCTGCAGTTATTTGAACTTCATCAGTATTGTGGTGGAGTACTCCTCCAAATTCATCCATATAAAGTTTACAAAGAGCTCGACTTACAGACTCTGCAATTCCATCACTAATACTGTCAGGATGACCAATTCCTTTCCTTTCTACAATTTCAATGTCTAATTTTTCTATTGGTGTTTGGTTGAGCTTTTCAACAATGATATTTCTCATAAAAACCCTCACATAAGATTTTAGTAAAGTATTAAAGATCAATCTATTTATTAATTTTAGTTATTAATTTTTATTAACCTTAAGATTTAAATTTTAAGATCTGATAGTTTAAATAGTATATATAGATATAATTTAACTTTCTATATTATCTTTTTGATAAGATAATAAATAAATGTTAGTATTATAAGTATTAATAATATAAAAATTAATAATAAAACATAGAATATAATGAGATATATAATATAACAAGACGTAAGATATGATAGATAATAAAATATAACATTATAATATCATACAAATAATTAATTTAATTTTAACACTTAAAAACTTTTATAAATTTTTCAAAATTAATGAAGTGGAAGTATTTATTAAAAGTTTATGAATAGTAAAAATTGATTATTAATATGAAGTTAATCAATAATATGAAAGTCGATTAAAAATATGAAAATTGATTAAATATAAAAGTTGATTAAATATGAAGATTGATTAACAATATTAAAATATGAATAATATGGAAATTGACAAATAATACAATATTCTATAATAACATAATTTATAGAAGGTGATTTAGATAAACAATAAAACTATTTTAATAAAAGAAAAAAACAAAACACAGGAAAAAATAGTTTTAGGCCCTATAAAATTTGCAAATAATTTTTTATCTAGATTCCAAGGACTGATGTTTAAAAAAGAATTAGAATATATTTTTGTTATGAAAACAGCTAATTCTAATGTTAAAATCTATTCTTCAATACATACATTTTTTATGAGAATAAATATTGATGTTATTTTTTTAAATGAGGAAAAAAAAGTTATAGAAATAGCAAATATTTCACCTTGGAAGTTTTATAACCCCAAAAATAAAGCTCATTATATTTTAGAATTAAAAGAAGGAAGTATTAAAAAATATAAAATAAAGATTGGAGATAAATTAGATTTTTTTTGTGAGTCTGTATAATAAGTATATCGACTATATTTTTAGATAATAGTATATTAATTAATAATTATTAATTATAATTACTTATATTGAGTATAATAGTTATATTGGCTATATTTAGATAATAGCTATTATATAATTATATTAATTATAATTATATATGCTGATTAATCTATCTGATTAACCTATAATGATCAGGATATTTATATTGTGAATATTTTATATCAATTATGATACCTATATCAATTATTAGATTAGATTTTAGATTATATTAGATATAAACTCAGCAATTTCATTAGGATGTTTTAAAACATCAATATCTTCCATTAAAACTAACTTATGAGTGTTTTCAATATCTATTTCCCTCATATGAATAGTGATTAATTTTCCAGCTTTTATAGCATTAAATGGACATGAATCTTGGCAATCACCACATCCAACACACTTAAGTAAATCAATTTCCTGTTTAGCTATTATTGCCTCTTGAGGACAAGATTTAGATGCTTCACACTCATCACAATCTGCACAACTTTCAAGATCTAACTTAGATGGAAGAATTGTTTCAACATCTCCCTTTTCCATGTCCACTGGAATAACAATAGTTTTAACTCCACCTTTTCCAGCTTGAGCAACAGAATTTGTAACAAGAGTATCAGAAATTCCATGAACTATTTTAGCAACAGTATTAGAGGTAGTAGGAGAAACAATTAAAAGATCATACTTTCCTAGAGAAAAACGTCCAGAAATAGGATAACTAAAACTTTGATCGCTTTCTAAAGCTAATTCTTTATAATATCCCCCTGTAATAGCAGCAACTCTTTCAAAAAGACCATACATATTTAAAACTTCTTCTCCAGCATTAGAAAGTAAAATTGTTATCTTATTATCCTTAGATAACTCTTCCATTACTGCAACACTTTCATCTAATAAATGTCCAGCTCCAGTTATTGCCCATCCAATACGCATTTTTAACTCCATATCATTTAAATTATTTCTAAATATTAGAATTGGATATATTTATAAGCTTCTGATTCCTCAAAGGCATAATGAACTTTAGTATAATCATTCATAAATTCACTAACTTCATCTTTAACATAAACTTTATCCATACAAACTCTCATTATAAATTCAGCAATATCAGACATCTGAGATTCTTTCATACCTCTTCTTGTAATCTCTTGAGTACCCACTCTAATACCAGAAGGATCATCAGATCTATTAACATCATCCCATGGAAGGAGATTTTTATTTAAAATAATATTATTAGATTCTAAATCTTTAGCTAAAGAAGAGGCTCTACCAATATTAGAAACATCAAAACCTACTTGATGAGATTCTGTAAATCCTTGATCTTCACAAAGAACATTGAAACCATATTCATTTAAAGCTTGAGCTAAAGCTTTAGCATTTTTAATAGTTTGACTAGCATAATTTTCACCAAATTCAAGCATTTCAGCTGTTGCTATTCCAAGCCCAGCTACATGATGAAGATGATGATTACTAACAACACCAGGGAAAACCGCCTCATCAATTTTTTTAGCATACTCTTCTTTAGTTAAAATAATACCTCCTTGAGTTCCAGGAAATGTCTTATGAGTACTACCCATCAAAACATCAGCACCTTCACGAAGAGGATCTTGGAATTTTCCACCAGCAATAAGGCCTAAAACATGAGCACCATCATACATGATTTTAGCTCCAACTTCTTGAGCAGCTTCGTATGCCTCTTTAACAGGATGGGGGAAAAGGAATAAACTACCACCGAAAAGAATTATTTTAGGCTTTATTTCAAGAATCTTCTTATTCATTGCATCAACATCAATAGTCATTGATTTTTCATCAAAAGGATGTTGATGTACTTTAAGGCCCCTTATACCAGCAGCACTTACATTTGCATGGCTAATATGTCCACCTACTGGAACTTCGAGAGCCATTATAGAGTCTCCTGGCTTTGAAAAAGTAAAAAATGCTGCAAGATTAGCTACAACACCAGATGTTGGTTGAACATTTACATGTTCTGCTTTATAAAGTTTTTTTGAAAGACGTATAGTAATTGATTCAATATCATCAATATATTTACAACCTTCATAAAGCCTTTCACCACATTTACCTTCAGCATATCTATGAGAAAGATCTGAAGCCATTGCAGATTGTACTTGAGAGCTAGTTATATTTTCACTAGCAATAAGATTTATACTATTTTTCATCCAATCATTGTGATCTTTCATCAATTTTTGAATTTCAGTAACATTGCTTTCATTTTCAAACATTTATACACCTATATAATGAATATTAAAAATTAATACTCCTTGAAATTGTATTTAATAATAAAATATTTAATAATAAAACTTACTATTAATTTATCAAAATGATAATTTTATAAATTTTAAGATATATCATATTAAGACATTTTAATTATATTAAGATATTTATATAATAGATATATCAAAATATTTTAGTTAAGATTTTATAAATTTTATAAATATAATATTTTCATATTACAATTATTCTATATTATTTTCTAATTATTTATAGTTTTAAAATTTTCAAAAAAAATAAGATTAAATTATAAAAAACAAATTGAAAAAAAAGTTAAATATATTAAAATATACTTAATTATAGTTAAAAATAGCTAAATATAGCCAAATACAGCTAAAAAAAGTAAAAACAAATAAATTCTTAATTGAATAATTTAAAAATAAATAAAAAAATAAAAAATGGAGAATAAATCTCCAGGTTTATTTACCATCTTCAAGAGCAGCTTCAATTTGTGCCATGATTTGGTCAGTTTTGAAATGATTTTGATCCATAGCTCCAGATGGGCATGCAGCTACACAAGTACCGCATCCTTTACATAATGCAACATTAACAGTTGCTTGATCATCTTCAATAGCTACTGCACCATATGGACAAAGTTCAACACAAACTTCACATGCCCCACAGACATCTGTATCAGTAGTAGCAATAATAGGTTCAATTTCCACTTCACCTTTAACCATAGGAATCGCTGCACGTGCTGCTGCACCAGAACCTTGTGCAACTGCATCAGGAATATCCTTAGGACCTTGTGAAACACCAGCTAGGTAAACACCGTCTGTTAAAGTATCAACAGGTCTGAGTTTTGGGTGAGCTTCCATTAAGAAACCATCTCCACTCTTAGATAAACCGATAGTTTGTCTTAACTCTTCTGCTCCTTCAGGAGGTACAAGACCAACACTAAGAACAACTAAATCATAATCATATTCAGTTACTGTATTAAGTAATGTATCTTCTCCCCTTACAGTTAAAGTTAAATCATCGTTTTCGATAATTTCAGAAGGACGTCCTCTTAAGAACTTAATACCATATTTTTCTTGAGAGTTTTTATAGAACTCTTCAAATCCTTTACCGAAAGCTCTGATATCCATGTAGTAAAGAGTTACATCAGTATCTGGTTCGTGATCTATAATCAATTGAGCATTTTTCATAGAGTACATACAACATACTCTTGAACAATATGGTTTACCAATCTTATCATCTCTTGAACCAACACAATGGATAAATGCAACACGTTTTGGAGATTCATGATCAGATGGTTTAATAACATGTCCTTCAGTAGGACCAGATGCATTAATCATCCTTTCAATTTCCATAGCAGTAATTACATTAGTATGAGCACCATAACCATATTCAAGTTTTTCTGTAGGATCATAAGGGTCATAACCAGTAGCTACAATAATAGTTCCTACTTCTAAATCAATGAATTCAGATTCTTGGTCATGTTTAACTGCTCCACGTTCACAGATTTGATCACAAAGTTTACATTCAATACAGTAATCCTTGTCTATAGTAGCACATAAAGGTACTGCTTGAGGGAATGGAATAAATGCAGCTTTAGTCATGCCAATACCTTCATCGAAGTAATTAGGCATTTCAATTGGACAAACTTCTACACAAGATCCACAGCCAACACATAACTCTTCATCAATATATCTTGGTTTTCTTTCAACTTTTACTTTAAAGTTACCAATATAACCATCTACTTCTCTTACTTCAGAGTAAGTTAAAAGTTCGATGTTTTCGTGTTTACCAACATCCACCATCTTAGGAGCAAGAATACACATTGAACAATCAAGTGTTGGGAAAGTTTTATCAAGTTGTCCCATCCTTCCACCAATGGTTGGTTGTTTTTCAACCATGTAAGTTTGGAATCCCATATCAGCTAAATCAAGAGCAGATTGAATACCAGCTACTCCTCCACCAATAACCATAGCTTTATTATCCACAGACACAACAGAAGCTTCTAAAGGTTCTAAAAGTCTAGCTTTAGCTACAGCCATTCTTGTTAAATCTTTTGCTTTTTCAGTAGCAGCTTCTGGTTCACCCATGTGTACCCAAGAATCATGCTCTCTTAAGTTAGCAAACTCAAACAAGAACTGGTTTAATCCAGCTTCTCTAATACATCTTCTAAATGTAGGTTCGTGAAGCCTAGGAGAACATGCAGCTACAACTATTCTGTTAAGATTATGTTCTTTAATGTCATTTTGAATTACTTGTTGTCCTGGATCAGAACAATAATATTTATAATCCTTTGCAATAACCACATTAGGGAGAGTTTTTGCATATTCGGCAACTGCTGGGACGTCGACGACCCCACCAATGTTTATACCACAGTGACAAACATATACTCCAATACGTGGCTCTTCATTTTCTATATCTCTCTTCTCTTCTGCCATTTATAATCACCTTGTACAAGTTGATGATATCTAATATTTTATAACAATGCCCCTATAAACAACCATTAATAATCAATTTTCAATAATTAATTATACTAAATTTAAAGAATATTGTTTAATATTAAATATTTTAAATTATTAAATAAAATTATTAACTAATATTTAAATTATTGACTAATTTATTATTAATTAATTTTTTATAATTTCAATTTATTAATATTTATAAAATTTTAGATAGTGTTATGTATGCCATTTAAATAAATAAAGGTTTCTATTATTATTATTGAGTAAAGTTTATATATAATAAAAAAATTTTGAATTAAATTGATTAGAATAAAGAAAAAAAGAACTAAAAAGATTAAAATAAGAATCAAACTATTAAAAAGAATTAAAAAATATTAAAAGCACTTATAAATAATTAAAAATGCTTAAAAAATCTTTCAATTATAATTATAAAAAGTCAAAAAAGAGAAAATTTTTTTAAAAAAATAAAGTTATGTGAAATTTCAAAGCAACATATAATCTTATATAATGCCCGTGATAAAAGGCAAGGTTCCAATTAAGATAGGTAAAGTAATCAAGCTAAAAACAGTAGTGACAACTGAACAATCAGCAGAAATACCAAAATCTAAATTATAAGTAACTGCCAAAACCATTGTTAACATTCCAGATGGCATTCCAGCTTCTACAATGGCTATTGTAAATTCCATATTAGACAAACCTAACAAAGTTACAATAGTTAAAGCAATAATAGGGGCAATCACAAGTTTAACAATTACATCCAATCCTGCTATTTTTAAATTATTTTTAAGACCTTTAAATTGGAGAGAAAGGCCTAATGAAATCATTATTATTGGAATAGCTGCTGCAGATAAATATCCAATTATACTAGCAGGAATATTTCCAATAGGAATATTTAAAAGATTAAAAGTAATTCCTAAAATAAATGCCCATAAAACTGGAAAACCTAGAATTCTTTTAAACACATCCTTGATATTACCTCCAAAATTAGCAATCAATAGTATGCTTAAAGAAAGAAACAATATTAGAGTACCCATATCATAAAAAATTGCTCTTAAAAGACCTGATTGACCAAAAACACCTAAAACCATTGGAAATCCTAAAAAAGCAGTGTTTCCAATAACAACCGGTACAACAGCTCCCCATAATTTTTTTTCAGGCAAGTTTTTCTTTCTAAGGATAAGGTAAACAAGCAACCCTGAAATTGCACCTACAGTAATACTAATTGTGGGCATTACAGCCAGAGTTGTAATATTAGATAAATTTGCAGCATATAAAGAAGAAAAAATGAGACATGGCATTGCAACATTAATAACTAATTTATTCAACACTTCAATGTCTTTGATATTAAGTAAATTAATTCTTTTAAGAAAATATCCCAAAAAAATCAAAAATAAAATAACAATTATAGTACTTATTACTTCAGACATCGTTTTCACTTTAAACGTAATTATAAAATTTTTAATTATAAAATTTAATTTTCATAAAAATATATTCGTTAATCTATTAATCTTATCAATAAAATCCTATCCTAAATAATAATATTTTTTATTTCATCATTAATAAAACTAAAGCATTATCTAAATCAAAGCAAATCTTAAAAATAAATGAATTCACTATTAAAAATAAATCAAAGTTACTATTAAAAATATAATTAAATTTATTATATATTAAGAAAAAACAGAAAATATTAAACAATCCAAAATAAATGAATAAAAATTAAAGAATAAAAAATTAAAATAAAAAAGAAAGTTAAATTAGTAACTTAATCAACAATACCATCACTAGTAATTTTAAATACACATTCACCTTCTGGTAAATGAGGAGAATCAACTAAACGAGCAATTCTTTTACCGGCTAGACCTTTTTTAAGCCAAATTCTATAAGTAGAAGCATGCCCTAAAACATGCCCTCCAATTGCTTTTGTTGGGCTACCAAAGAAAGCATCTGGTCTTGCTTGAACCTGATTAGTAATGAAAACAGCCACATTGTAAGTATTAGCTATATTTTGAAGAGCATGCAAATGTTGATTTAATTTTTGTTGTCTTGTTGCTAATGATTCTCTTCCTACATATTCTGCTCTAAAATGAGCCATTAATGAATCAACAATTACTAATTTTATATTTGATCCATTTTGGATCAATTCATTAATTTTATCTGCCATTAAAATTTGATGAGCAGAATTAAAAGCCCTAGCTATATGAATTTTTTGTAAAACCTCTTCATGATCAAGTTCAAAACCATCAGAAATTTGTTCGATTCTTTCTGGACGGAAAGTATTCTCAGTATCGATAAAAACACATTCTCCATCAAGTCCACCACGATCTCTTGGAAGTTGAACAGTTACAGCTAATTCGTGAGAAATTTGACTTTTACCAGACCCAAACTCACCAAAAACTTCTGTAATAGATTGAGTTTCAATTCCTCCCCCAATTAACTCATTAAAAGCTTCACTTCCAACTGTAATTCTTCCAACATCACGTCTTCTTTCCATAACATCATATGCAGTTTCAAAATCAATAGATTCTGCTTTTCTAGCTGCTTCAATAACTTTTTCAGCAACACCTTCTCCAATTTCTGCTTTTACAGCTAATTCCTTTGCAGTAGCCGTAGCTAATCTCATCATATCCGCAAAACCAGCGTCTCTTAATTTTTGTGCGGTTTTTTCCCCAACACTAGGCAAATCTTCAAGTTCTACCATAATACTCATTCCTATATTATTTATATTTTATTTTTATAATTTTTGCTTTTATAATTCATTTATAAATTTCATACTTTAATAGTTCTAAAGATAAATTACTAATTCAGTCACTATAATTCTGTAGAAATAATTTTTTTAGGATTTAATCTAATTTCTTCATTATATTCATCAAAATTAACATCAGCGATAATTTTAATACTGAGACCTGCTAAATTTTCAACTTTTCCTTCTAAAACACCTTCATCAGCACTTTCTTCAACAATCTCTGCTGCTTCATCAGTAGTCATTCCAAGAAGTTTTTCAGCTAATTTACCAAAAAATGTGATAGAAATTTCCCCAGTATCATCCTCTATCCTAGCAGGAATCATCAAAAGATATCTTGGCTTTTCAACATCTTCTCCACAATAATCACAAACATATTCATCATCAATTTGATCTAATCTATTGTTACAACTAGGACATCTAGCAGAAAGAATATTATTACCAAAAGTATCACCCAATGCCCCTTGAATCTTAATATTTCTATCATCATCCTCTAAGTCAACAATGTTTTTAGATTGATATAAAATTTCTTCCAATTCTTCAAAAGAAGGTAATTTATCTAATTCATCATCTTTTGCCTTAATTATTTTAGTGTTATTACTAATACTTAACTCAAGATTATCATTTCTAAAAGTTACCCTTGGATTTTCAATTTTTAACGCATCTCCAACTTCATAAGGATTATTTGCTTGTTCATTCCAAAGAGTAGTTCTTATAATTCCAGTATCATCACCAATTTCAATATTTCTAACTAAACCAGGAGTTCCATCTTGTCTCTGGAATTCATTCACATCTTGAATATCAATAACTCTTGCTAAAACTCTTATATTAGAATCATCTTCTTCCAATTCATCAATTTTTTTAGGAACATAAATCATATCTTCAAGTTCTGAAAAAGAAGGTAAATCACCAGTTTCATCTTCATCTAATTTTATAATTCTTGCAGTTTTTCCTATATTAAGTTCCACTGAATAAAGACCCATTCGAGTCCTTGCATTCTCAATTAGAAAAGCATTTCCAGGTTCAAAATTATTTTGAGCTTTTTCATCCCAAAAAGATAACCTAACAACACCTGTTTCATCAGCTAAATCTCCAGATCTAACTAAACCAGTAGTACCATCATCTCTTTGAAACTCTCTTGGATCATGCATGGTTATAATTCTACCAAGAACATCGACCTCTTCACCATCTTCCTCAATTTCTTGAACAACTTCAACTTTAATTGGTCCTAATTGTGATTGATAATCTTTTAAAAGATCGATTAAACTATTATCTTCATCGGGATTAGTTATTATTTGAGTGTTCCAATTAGTATTAACCCTATAACCAGTTTCAGTATATTCATCAAATTCAATGTTTCCACCAGTAATTTTAATAATATCTCCCTTATTGATGTTTAATTTAGTATCATCACCCCAAAGAGTTACTCGGATAGAACCTGTATCATCAGCTACCTCAATAGATTTAACGGCCCCTTTAGAACCATCAGCTCTATCAAATTCTATAGTATCTTGAATTTTAGTGACAATTCCAAGTAATGTCACATCTTTCATTTCCTGAACTTCAGCAATTTTTAAGATTTTATCCTCATATTCTGGAACTTCAAAATCCCCTTTAACTATTCTTCCATCCCAATGAGACAAAGATACTTCACCATTTCTTTCTCTAGCAGAAGCACCTAATATTTTTAAAGAATCTCCTTCTTTAATATCCAAGCTGTTTATTAAACCAGTATCTTTATTCCATAATGTATAACTAATTTTTCCAGTTTTATCTTGTAGTTCTAAAGAAGTTACTTTACCCTCTTTTCCATTTTTCTCATAGCTTCTAATTTTAGGAACTCTTATTAGTCTTGCAATAATATTTACAGTGGTATCTGGGGTAATTTCATCTATAGGAGTTATTATTTCCTCATATTCTGGAAAATTATGATAATCATTACTATCTAAAACATTTATTGTTGAACGTGGCTGTAAATGAATTTCTTTAGTTCCAGATTGATAGCCGTCTTTAATATCGACTCTGTTTATTTGAATAACATCTCCTTCATTAAAATTTTTTAATAATTTTATGTTTTCAGTCCATAAAACTACCCTTATTTCTCCAGTATCATCAGCTATTTTTAAATTAGCTAGTTTTCCATCTTTCCCTTTACGACTTGTGAAAACTTTTGGATTTGAAATACCCATTACTCTACCAATTACACTTAAATTTTGAGCTCCAGATTCTAATTTAGATATTTTATCCATTGCATGTTCTTGACTTTCAGACCTATGTTCATTTTTTTCATTGATATATTCCCCTACAACAGTCCGAGCAATGTCAACATCACTCATAAAGCTTATATCCTTATAATCTTTCTTTTTTTCATTCATTTTCTCTAAAAATTCTTCTTCAGAGATTTTATCTTTAATTTTGTTATATTCTTCTATTATTTCATTATCCATACCAAGCCCTCACAGTTAAATATTAATTATTTTTTATAGATAGGATTTTTCCAAGCAAATGAGGAGTAATATTTAAATAAATATTAAATTTTAACAATTATAATACTAATTTTTCAAAATTCTTTTTTATAAATATAATATTCTCTATAAAATTATTAAAAATATTTTTATAAATCCTCATTTATCACTAAAATATCCTAATTTATTAGTAAATTTTTACTTATAATTAGTAGATTTTTACTTATATAATTAACATTGCTTGTATTACAATTAAAAAGTTAGTAATAACTATCATATAAATATTATTACAATTATTTTAAAAGATTGTAATCATATACTAATATTATAGTAATTAAAACATAGCAAAAAAGATTGATTAAAAGTTAATTAAAAAATTCACAATTTAAAAATAACAAAACAAATTTAATAAGCATTCTTATTACCTTTCAAAATCGTTTTCCACATGATTAAAATATCTAAACCAAAATACCAATTTTCTACATACTCAATATCATACTCAATACGCCTTTTAATAGAAGTGTTTCCTCTATACCCATGTACTTGAGCCAATCCAGTGAGTCCTGGTCTAACTTGATGTTTTACCATGTACTTTGGAATTTCATCTCTAAACTTCTCTACAAAAAAAGGTCTTTCAGGTCTAGGACCAACAACACTCATTTCACCTTTTAAAACATTGAAAAACTGAGGCAACTCATCAATACTAGTTCTTCTAATAAAGTCCCCAATTCGAGTTTTTCTAGGATCATCTTCAGTAGTCCATTCAGATTTCTCTTCAGATTCATCCTGTACTTTCATACTTCTAAACTTGTACATCATAAAAGGCTTTCTTTGATATCCAATTCTTTCTTGTTTAAAAATAATAGGGCCTGGAGAACTTATTTTAATAGCAATAGCTGTTAAAATCATTATAGGAGAAGTTATAATAATAGCAATTAAAGATATCACAATATCAGAGACTTTTTTCATAAATCTATTTAAAGCATCATCTAAAGGTACATAACGAATATTTATAATAGGTAATTCATCAATCATGTCTACAGAAGGCTTTGCAGGGAAATATCTATAATAATCAGGAATTATCTCAGCTTTTACACCATGATTTTCACAAATATCCACCAACCTAGTCAAATTATCATAATATTTAAGAGGAATAGCTATTATAACCCTATCATATTGATTATTAGCTAAAAAATCATTTAAATCACCTATTGATCCAATAACAGAAGCCCCATTAGTTCCATCAATCATATGCCCAATTTTATGATGAGAACCTAAAAATCCACTAATAGAATAACCTAAATATTTCTTAGATATGATTTTTTTAGCAAATTTAATAGCTAACTCCCCATCCCCAACAATTAAAATATGTTTAAGGTTTTTATCATTGGATCTAATATGTTTTAATATAGATCTAAATATTGCTCTTTCAATTATAGCAAAAACAGTACTAAAAGAAGCAAACACAAAAATTAACTTCCTTGAATAGTTAGGTTCATCTATAATAAATAATAATGCAATTAAAATAATAAAAGCCATTAAATTAACTTTAAAAATCTCTGTAGCCTCAGATATTATATTTGATTGATTTCTAAAAGGCTTATATAATCCTGAAAAATAGTAAAAAATTAAATACAATGGAATAATAAAAAGTGCAAGTAGCAAATAATTTTCAAATGGAAGAAATCCTCCCAAAGGTCCAAAAATAGTTGTTTTAAATCTTAAAAACCAAGCAGCAATAAATGCTAAAACAACCACTAAAGCGTCAGTTGTAATTAATATAGCATTTAAAAGTCTTTGGTTTTGTTTTATCATGATATCCCTATTAATATATTGATATGAATTAATTTAAATTAAATATAAATTAATCTAAATTGATATAGCTTAAATATAGCTTAAATATAAATTAAATATAAACTAATATAAATTATAATATTTTAATATGTTAAATAATTATACAATTATATAATATAATTACTATTATTTATATCATTATTGTAATCTAAATAAATTTATATAAATACAATGATGAATACTAATTATTTAATATTTATAGAAATTAAAATCAGCATCATTTCTTAAAAACATTTAAAAATAATTTAATCGTTAAAAGAAAGATTATACCTAAATATACCAATAATCTAGTAAAAAAAGAGTATTTCTTATCATAATTCTTATTATAAAAAAGATACATAGCTCTATAAAACTCATATATTAGCTTAGATTTTTGTTTTTTACTGCTTGCGCCTTTATAATGGATAATTTCAGATTTTCCATAGTATATAATTTTCCAACCAGCACTTTTTATTCTATAGCACCAATCAATATCTTCACCATACATAAAATAATCTTCATCTAAAAGACCTACTTCATTTATAGCTACCTTTCTAACAAGCATAAACGCTCCAACCAAGCTATCTACTTCATAAATTCCATTATCATCAAGATGATCTAAATTATAATCATCAGAATTAGAATTTTTAATCTTATTAAAACCAAAAAGCTTGTAAAAAGAATTTTTAGGATTTGGAAAACTACGTTTACAAGATTTATCTAAGTCACCATTAGGTAAAAGAATCTTACAACCAACAGCCCCAACATCATTATGATTCTTTATAAATTTTAAACAATCATCGATTGAATCATCTTTTACAATAGTATCCGAATTTAAAAGAAGAATGAAGTTCCCTTTAGATTTTTTAATAGCTACATTATTAGCAGCAGCAAATCCTTGATTAGTTGGATTATGTATAAAATTTATCTTTCCATTCGAAGCTTCATTTGAAAAATGAGAAAAGTAAGATTTTAATTTTTCATAACTCCCATCTTGAGAATTATTGTCAACTAGGAAAATCTCATAAGGTGACTCTGTTGTTTCTAAAACAGAAATAATTGTATTTTTTGTTAGTTCATAAGTCTTATAATTAACAATTATTATTGACAAATCCATATAATCACTATAAATTTATAATCACGATAATTCTATGATTAAAATAATTCTATAATTAGAATAATTTTATAATTAGAATAATTAGAATAATTAGAATAATTCTATAATCATTTGTAAATAAGTTTAAATGTATTGATTATTAGTCTCCCTTGAATTTTAAAATAATTTTTTAAGTTATTTCTTTTAAATTCTATTTTTTTTATTTTATTCCTATTTTTTATTCCCTCTTTTAAGCCTTTTAGATATAAATCCCCATATCCTTTCCTAACGAAAAAAATATATTTTATTAAAAATCCAATAGCTAAAAATCCTATATTTAGTATTATTTGAGGCCAAGGCATATTTTTATATATAACCCATATGTTATTACGAGCAGCTAAAGGTATTTTAAATTCATTATACTTATCTCCACTTGAACCACTCCCAATATGATAAACAATTGCATTTGGACAATATACATTTTTAAATCCATTAATTAAAGACCTGTATCCAATATCAACATCTTCCATATATGCAAAAAAATTTTCATCAAAAAGCCCAATTTTATCTAAAATCGATTTTTTATATAATGCTGCACCTGCACATGATGAAAAAATTTCATAAGAATTATTATACATTTTCTCATCTTTCCCTTCGCCTTTTTTAATAGTCCAACCCATTATATTATAATAATCCCCAGCATCGTCAATTAAATCCCTATTGTTAAATTGAATCATTTTTGAAGATACAGAAAATATGTTTTTATTGGAATTTTGATTATTATATGATTTAAAACAATTTATTATATTTAAAATAAAATTTGGATCAAGTTCTATATCATTATTAAGTAATAAAATATATTCTGATGACGAATGATTAATTCCTTGGTTAACAGCTGCGGAAAATCCTAAATTAGACTTATTTTTCAGTACTTTGATATTTTGAGATAATTTTTCACTAAACCTATTTACAAAATAAATACTATTATCTATAGAATTATTATCAATGAAAATAATCTCAAATTCTTGAAAACTTTGATTTTTAATAGAATTAAAGCATTTTTCAAGAAAATTTTCTCCATTATAATTTACTATTATAATTGAAATATTGTTAATATTATCACCAAATCATTAAGCAAATAAAGAATATCATATAGAAACTGTATAATTAAAAAATAAAACTTAAAAGAATTAATACAATAATGAATATGGAATAAAAATAGAATAAATAAGGATCATATAAAATAGTAAAAGGAAAAAATACAAAATAAAAGCTTATTTGTTATATTAGATAGTTATACTATGTAATTATATAATTATATTACATAATTTAAAGAATATTTAAAAAATTATTGGCTAAATATTTTGATTTTTAATCTTACTATTTATTTTCCCTTTGTTCATTTTCAATTTCTTCCAAAGCCCTTTGTTCTTTTTCTTCCATTGATTTTAAAATTTTTTGTCTCTTCTTAAGGTTTTCAATCCGTTTCAATCTTAAATTCTTAGAGAGATCCTTATCTTCATCCAAAGTTTTTTCAAACTCATTACAAACCTCTTCACAATCCCCTTTCATTACAATTTCACCTTTTTCCAGCCAAACTGCTTTGTTACATAATCTACGAACTTGATTTAATGAATGAGAAACAAAAATCACAGTTGTTCCTTTTTCAAATAGTTCCATAATTCTTTTTTCACTTTTTTTTCTAAATTTTATGTCACCAACTGATAAAACCTCATCTAAAATAAGAATATCTGGATCAACTAGAGTAGCAATTGAAAAACCTAATCTAGCTTTCATTCCAGAAGAGTAATTTTTAATTGGAACATTCATAAAATCTTTTAATTCAGAAAATTCAACTATTTCATCAAGTTTAGAGCGAATAAACTCCTTAGGAAACCCCATCATTGCAGCATTTAAATAAACATTCTCATAACCAGAATAATTAGAATCAAAACCAGCACCTAATTCTAATAATGGAGCTATTTTACCAGTTATGGCAACATCTCCTTTTGTTGGTTTCATTACTCCAGAAATAATTTTAAGAAGAGTACTTTTACCTGCTCCATTTAAACCAACAATTCCAATCCTATCTCCTTTTTTTATATTAAAAGAAACATTTTTTAATGCCCAAAAGTTATCATGTTCAATGTCTCTTTTTATAAATTTAATAATATACTCTTTAAAATTATCAATTTTTTCTTTGCTTAGATTAAATTCCATACTGACATTATTTACACTTATTACAATATCATCAATATTTTCTGATTCCTTCTCATCAGGCAGATTTTCTGTTTTTTGATTGTTGGAATTGATTTCAACCAAATGTATCACCTAAACATTAAGTATAAATTTATTTTGGTATTTATAAAAGATTATTACTCCTATTATCAGAGATACTAAAGCAAATGTTGATAAATATAGAAAAGGACCAATTGCTGGAAGTTGACCATAAAGAATAGAATCCCTAAATGAACTTATAGCTGAGTAAACTGGATTTGCAAGGAAAAATGGTAAGAATTGTGAAGGAACAATAGAAATTGGATAAAAAATTGCACAACCATACATTAAAAGAGTCATGAAAACCCCATACAAATATTCAATATCTCTAAAGAATACCGTAACTGTTGCCAATATTAAACCTACACCAAGAGTTAATATAAACAAAGGAATGATAGTAAGTATTCCTGCTAGATTAAATACTGAAAATGATGCTCCGGTTGCTATCATTACTAATACTAACACTATTAAAGAGATTAAAAAGTTTACAAAGTTTGAGATAATAACACTTAGACTATATATATATTTAGGAACATATACTTTTTTCATAATAGAGGCATTTGATCTTATTGAAACCATTGCTGCCCTTGTAGATCCCGAAAAGAAATCAAATATCAATCTCCCAGTTAATAAATAAACTGGATAATTAGGTATATCTCTCTGAAAAAATGTAGAAAAAACAATTGTTAATACAATCATCATAAGTAATGGATTTAAAAAACTCCATAAAATTCCTAAAGCAGATCTTCTGTATTTGATTTTTATATCTCTTTTTACAAGTTCATATAAAAGAAATTTATATTTAGAAAAATTTAAAAGAAATCTGTGTTCAAACATCAAAAATCTCCTTAATAATCATTAGAATATGAACATATTGTTAATAAGTTAGAAAGATGAATAATATTCATAATTCAAGCTTATGTAAATTTTTTTTGGCTAATTCTAAATCTGCCTTAGTATCAATCTCATAAGACTCTATGAAAATTGTTTTTAAAGGAAGACTTTTTCCTAAAGCATCCACAACATAGTTATCATTTTCAGTAATTTTAACATCATTAGTTACATATGTAATGCCTGCATATTCATAATCAAGAGGATATTCTCTTTGAAAATTAATAACCCTATTATCATCATTTAATTCAGCAAATATAGCATCTTCAGTTTTAGAAGGAGTTATGCCAACAAGAGATTCATTTTTACAGTTTACAATAAAGTTTTCAAAATCTGTCTTATTAAATAAAACATCACCAATTATAAGGAGATAAGGTTCATCTAAATCTTTATTAGCTAAGCTAACACTATAAGAAGTAGAAGTATTTCTAAAATCATGATTAGTAATAAATTTAACATCATCTCTAACTTTTTTAACATGCTCTTTTACTTTTTCTTTTTGGAAACCAACTACAATCCTAACATCTGGAACATCTTTCAATCTATCAAGATGGTAATCAACAATTTTTTTTTCACCAACTTTAACCAAACCTTTTGTAGTATCTAAGCCTAAACGTGAGCCTATACCTGCCATAATTATAATAGCATGTTTAACATTTTCCATAACATTTCCTCATTAAATATACATTTTTCAATTTATTGTAAATAATCATATTTATATTTTTTTAAACTTTATTTCGTAAAATAAATTTATAGTATATTTATTTAATTATATTATATATTCAAGATATATGTTTTAAATATTTTAAATATTTTAATACATATTATTTTTAATTTAAAATTATTAAATAAATGATTAAATATATAATTAGCTATAATTTAATAAATTCAATCAATTTTCATATTAGATAGCTTAATTAAATAATCACCATAATCTGTTTTTTGAAGAGAGTTGGCAATTTTAACAAGTTTTTCACGATTTATATATCCTTTATAAAAAGCAATCTCTTCTAAACAAGCGATATATAAACCTTGTCTTTTTTGAACTGTTTCTATAAAGTTAGCTGCTTCTAAAAGTCCATTATGAGTACCAGTATCAAGCCAAGCCATACCTCTACCTAAAAGCTCAACTTTAAGTTTATTTTGCTTTAAATACTCTTCATTTACAGAAGTTATTTCTAATTCTCCTCTTGAAGAGGGTTTAACATTTTTAGCTATTTCAACAACATTATTATCATAAAAATAAAGCCCTGGAACAATATAATTTGATTTTGGATTTTTTGGTTTTTCTTCAATGGATAAAACATTTCCTTCATTATCAAATTCTACAACACCAAAATCTTCAGGGTTATTAGTATAATAACCAAAAACAATTGCACCTTCTTCAAGTTTATAAGCATGCTCTAATATTTCAGTTAATCTATGACCATAAAAAACATTATCTCCTAAAACAAGAGCGACATTTTCATCTCCAATGAAATTTTCACCTACAATAAATGCTTCAGCTAAACCGTTAGGATTATCTTGAACTTCATAGCTAAAAGATACTCCAAAGTCACTTCCATCACCAAGTAATTTTTCATATTGAGAAATATCATGAGGAGTTGAAATAATAAGTATTTCTTTAATTCCTGCAAGCATTAAAACAGATATTGGATAATAAATCATTGGTTTATCATATAATGGAAGTAATTGTTTGGAAACTACCTTTGTAATCGGATATAAACGAGTTCCAGAACCTCCTGCTAAAACTATACCTTTCATTTTTAAATCTCCATCCATTTAATCATTATGTTTAATTGTTAATTTTAATTCTAAGCTTAATCTCCATGTTTAATCTCTATACTTAATCTTTGTGTTTAGTTTCTAATTCAATCTTCATATAATTTTTAAGAGCATTTTTATAAGATCTTAATGATTTAAAACCAGTGTTTTCCCATTTTTCATTTGAAAGAACTGAATACGATGGTCTTTTAGCTGGTGTAGGATATTCTTCAGTAGTAACAGGTACTATATTAATATTTATATTTGCTAATTCAAATATTTCCTTTGCAAATTCATACCAAGTACAATTATCACTATTTGTAACATGATAAATTCCATATTTATCAGTTTTAATAATTTCAGATATAGCCATAGATAAATCTTTTGTAAAAGTAGGAGAACCATGTTGATCATTAACAACCATAATTTTATCATTTGTTTTAGATAATTGAAGCATAGTTTTAACAAAGTTCTTTCCATTAAAACCATATAACCATGCAGTTCTAATTATAAAATAATTATCTGTATTTTCTTTGATAAATAACTCTGCTTGAAGTTTAGTTTCACCATAATAACTATTAGGATCAGTTTCATCATCTTCATGATAAGGTTTCAAGCTATCACCAGAAAAAACATAATCAGTGCTAATATGTAATATTTTAGCATTAATTTCATTTGATACTATAGCTAAATTCTTAGGACCAATTGAATTAACATTGAAAGCTAAATTTCGATTAGTTTCACAGCCATCAACATCAGTATATGCAGCTACATTTATTATAAGTTCTGGTGTTTCTTTTTTTAAAAATTCATCTACTTGATTAAAGTTAGTTATGTCTAAATTTTCAACATCAGTAAGGATTAAATCGTGTTTATTTTCATTTTTTAAAGTTTCTACTAAATCTGAACCTAACATTCCTTTATATCCTGTTATTAAGATTTTCATATTATCCACTTTTTATTGAATATCAACATTTTTGACTCATTGATTTTTGAGTTTTTATAAAATACTTATGATTATTTTATTATTTTATTGAATAAACTAAATAATTTTATTTAATCATAATCTAACTACCAATTTGATAGTATTCAAAACCAAGATTATTTAATAATCGTTTATCAAATTGATTCCTACCATCAAAAATAATTTTATTATTTAATCTATGATAAATTTCGTTAAAATCAGGACTTTTAAACTCATTCCATTCAGTTACAATAATAAGTCCATCACTATTATTTAATACATCATATTTGCTATTGAAAAATTTAATATTCTCATTACCCTTGAAAATATCCTTAGCTACCTCACGAGCCTTAGGATCATAGGCTTTTACAGTTGCTCCAGATTCAATTAAACCATTAATTATGACAACAGATGGAGCTTCCCTCATATCATCTGTTCCAGGTTTAAACGATAAGCCCCAAAGACCAAAACTAAAGTTTGAAAGGTCTTCACCAAACTTTTCTTTTATCTTATTTAAAATGACCTTTTTTTGTTCATTATTAACATTTTCGACTTCATTCAAAATTTTAGGAGTATAGCCAGCTATTTCACCAGTTTTAATTAATGCACTAACATCTTTTGGAAAACAACTCCCACCATAACCACAACCAGCATATAAAAAGCTATAACCGATTCTTTTATCACTGCCTACTCCTAAACGAACTTTATTTACATCAGCCCCAACTTTTTCACAAATATTAGCTATTTCATTCATGAAAGATATTCTAGTGGCTAGCATTGCATTAGAAGCATATTTAGACATTTCTGCACTTCTAATATCCATTATAATAAATCTATCATGGTTTTTAACATAAGGAGCATATAGCTCTTTCATCATATTGATAGTTTTTTCATCTTCAGAACCAATTATAACCCGGTCTGGTCTCATAGAATCTTCAACAGCAGTTCCTTCTTTTAAAAATTCAGGATTTGAAACCATTTGAAATTTATAATTAACTCCTCTTTTATCGAGCTCTTTTTGTATAATTCTATCAATTTTATCTCCTGTTCCAACTGGTACAGTAGATTTTGTGACAATTATCAGATCATGAGACATTAATTCCCCAATACTTTTAGCTACTTGAAAAACAACATTTAAATCAGCACAACCATCTGAAGCCATTGGAGTTCCTACCGCTATAAAGCAAATATTCGACTTAGATAAACCTTTTTCAAGTTCTGTTGTAAAGATAAGATTTCCTTTATTATGATTTTTAATAACCATGCCTTCTAAATGCTGTTCATAAATAGGTATTATCCCATTTTTAAGGGATTTAATTTTTTCCTCATCAATATCTATACAATAAACATTGTTTCCCATTTCTGAAAAGCAAGTTCCTGTTACTAATCCCACATACCCTGTTCCAATAACTGTTATATTCATGTTTAATCACTGATGAATTTTAATATTAAAAATACTAATTTTTTATAGGTTATTCTTAATAAATAAAGAATCAATAGAGCCTAATATAGTATAAAAATGTTTATTATACTACAATCAATATAAGATAAAATATTTAAATATACAATATATTATACAATATAAATATAATAGAAGATAATTTTACTGTATAATATTTTACTATATAAATTAAAATTTAATATGAGAATTTTATATATAATAAAAGTTAAATTAGTATTGTTTTTAATAAATACACTAAACATAATATTATTTTTACTGATATATAAATATTCTAATACTATATAATATTTAATATTAGTTAAATTAATAATTACTTAAGGATATATAATGAAAATAAAATTTTTAAATATAATTATTTTTAATAATTATCTAATAATTATTTATATAATTCAGAATTATTTCTATAAATCTAAATCTATAAATTTGAATAGCTAGTGATTATAATGAAAGTTTGTATAATTGGTCAAGGGTATATTGGTCTTCCAACAGCAGTTTTATTTGCAGATAATGGTTGTGAAGTAGTAGGAGTAGATATAAACCCAAATATTATTAGTAGTTTGAATAGTTGTGAGCTTCACATAGAAGAACCAGGACTTAAAGAAAAATTAGAACTAGCTATAAATAATAAAAGATATTCTGCATCATTAAATCCACAGAAAAGTGATGTATTTATAATAACAGTTCCAACACCAAACAATATAGAAGATCTCTCTTGTGATTTAAGTTATGTTATATCTGCATGTAAATCTATAATTCCTTGCTTAGAAAAAGGAAATATCGTAATTATAGAATCAACAATAGCTCCAATGTCAACCAATAAAATTATAAAACCTATTTTTGAAAAAGGGGGATTTGAAATCGGGAAAGACTTATACCTTGCACACTGCCCTGAAAGAGTTCTTCCTGGGAAAATAATAGAAGAACTCATAAATAATGATAGAATAGTCGGAGGAATAACACCTCAATGTTCTAATAAAGCAGCTGAAGTTTATGAAACTTTTGTAAAGGGAAAAATAATGAAAACAGAGGCTAAAACAGCTGAAATGTCAAAATGTATGGAAAATACATTTAGAGATGTTAATATAGCTTTAGCAAATGAATTAACAAAAATATGTTCAAAAATAGGAGTAAATACTCTTGATGTTATTGAATTAGCTAATAAACACCCGAGAGTTAATATACACAGTCCAGGTCCAGGAGTTGGCGGACATTGTTTAGCTATAGATCCTTATTTTATTTATTCATTAGCTCCTGATGAAGCTAAAATGATTAAATTAGCCAGAGATACTAACAATAGTATGCCAAAATTCGTGGTTGATAAAACAAAAGAAATATTAGCGAAAATTAGTGGAATTGAAACTATTGAAAACCTAAAAATAGCAATTTTAGGAGTTTCATATAAAGGGAATACTGGAGATACAAGAGAAAGTCCTGCTCTTACCTGCATTGAGCTATTTAAAAAAGAAGGTTTTGATATAGCTATACATGATCCTCATATTAATGATGAAAATTATTGTAGTTTTGAAGAAGCTATTGAAGATGCTGATATCTGTATTGTATTATCTGAGCATGATGAATTCAAGAATTTGGATTATAATTTGATGAAAGAAAAAATGAAATCCCCAATTGTTTTTGATACTAAGAATATCGTTAAAATTAGTGATAAAACTAAAAAAGAAAATATGGACATTATAAATTATGGAAATATGAATAAACATTAAAAATAAAAAAATGTTTAAAAAAGTGTCTTATTGGCATTGAAAAAATAAAAAGAAATCTTAATATTTAAAAGTCTATTTAAATATTTTTCCTATAATCCTAATAGGTTTTGTTAATTTCCAAGAATTAGAAGAATATAATTCTTTAATTTCCTCCTTAATTTTTTTATTTTCATTATTCAATTTTTTATTTTTATTAATTAATCTTTTATTTTTAGTTCTTAGTTCATAGTTTTCTTTTAATAATTTAAATTCCAAGTAATTTGATGATTTAAGTATAATTAGATAAAAATTCAGATTTTTCTTATTCAAATTGTCTTTAAAGTCTTTGTTGGATTGAGTATCTTTGCTTATATTTGAAAAATATTCCTTCATAATCCAAAAAAACTTTTTTTTATATTTATCATCCATTAAATTATATTTATTTCTTGTTGTTAAAACATTAAAATTAAGTAAATCTTTTTTAAATCTATCATAAGCATTATTTTTTCGAAAAACATTAGTAATTATATCAATGATTGGTATTATTCCATAATACGAATCATTTATAGATGACATTACTGATGATTCTCTTCTTCGTCTATAATATACGTATTCATCTAAAAGAAAAATTTTATCAGCTTTTAGCATTAAATCAAAAAAAAACGGATTATCTTCAAATATAAATCCTTCTGGAAAACGAGTTCCTGATTTCTTTAAAAATTCAGTGTTGTAAAATTTATTAGCAGTTGAAGTAGTTATTTTAAATAAGCTATTTTCAATGTCTTTAATTTTAAATAACTTATTATTAAATTCATTTAAAGGTTTAATTTTATAATAATCACTCTTATAAAATTCATCATTTTTTTCATCATAATCAAGCATTTTAAATATGATTATATCAGTATTCTTAGATTCAGATAAATTATAAAGCTTTTCAAAGATGTCAGAATCTACCCAATCATCAGCATCAACAAAAGCTACGTATTTGCCATTAACATTTTCCAATCCAACATTTCTTGCAGAGCCAGCTCCCCCATTTTCTTTAGATATGACTTTTATTCTACTATCTTTTTTTGCATAATCATTTAAAATTTCAAGAGATTTATCAGTAGAGCCATCATTTATACAGATAATCTCAATAGTCTCTAATGTTTGCTTATTTAAACTATCTAAACATTTTTTTAGGTATTTTTCCCCATTATAAACTGGTACAATTACAGAAACATCTATATTAACCATTATAAACCTCAAATATATAATTTATATTAATAATACAATAAAAACCTCTATCATTATTATTTTATATATTCTTATTATTGCTTATAGTATTAAATATAGTTATTTTATGATATTTTATTATCAATATATTCTTCAATTTCAACGAAAGAATTAAAATCTGCAACAGAAGCATAGTCCATTAAAATAATCATTTTAGTTTTAATAGGCTTTTTTTTATCATATTTTACTATTTCAATTAATTCTTTCTTCTTGGAGTATAAGTTTCTTTCTTTTTCATTTTTTAGTATTTTAATAGTATTTTTAAAACTTATTTTATTATTTCTATATTTTCTTACAATTTTATAAATATTAGGATTTAAAAAGAAATCTAAATAATTTAATCCTATTAATTTTAAAATTATCTTTCCTTTAAAGCCTAATTTTTTGTTAAGATACTTTTGTAAAGGAACTTTTAATTTTTCTCTAACATAATCATAGTCCCAAAAAAAAGGAACCATTTCATGGAATTTAGATTCATATATTGTAGAATAAGGTTCAACATCAATTTGAGGTAACTTATCTCCAACAAATGGAATTTCTAAAAGTTTTGGTTCAGCTCTCTTTAAAATCTCATATACAAATTCTTTATAACCTGATTGAGTATCGTTATATAATAATGCTAAATATGCTTCTTTTTCGGTGTAGAATAGTGGAAAAAAGAAATTGAAACCAGCCAAAAATCTTCTTGAACCCCATCTGTTTCCAGAATATATTAGATTCATATTCTTTTTTTTATAAGCATCTTTTCCAGTACAGTAGAATAATTTAGAATCATGTATAAGTCTATTGAAAGGTTTATAATTATTCGAATTCCAATCTCCTTGTGAAGAATAAAAAGTCGCCATATATTCAGAAATCTTTTGAGGGAGTGGAGACTTTGATTCTACAGTATCATTGAATGAATAATCAATATTTAATTTATCAACTATCATTTTAGCAATGAAAACATCAGGATGATTATTATTCCCAATAGTGAAACATTCCAAAGATATATTCTGTTTATTACATATTTTAAATAATACTGAAAGTGTAATTCTTGAATCAAATCCCCCTGTTAGCCCCAATCTTATTTTTGAAATATTTGGGCTTAAAAATTTTAAGCTATTTTCAACTGAATTAAATAAATTCTCATAATATTTGTCATAAAACCCCGTTTGTCTATGATTAAACTTATTTAAAAAGTTTTTTGGTATTTCTATAGTTGATTTTTTCTTAATTAATATTTTTCCTTCTTTAAAAAATATATTATCATGAGGAAGGATTCTTTTAATATTCTTAAAGATTGTATGTCGAGGAAATTTACGATTCCCCCATTCATTATAAATAGAATCAAAAATAAAGTCTACATCAAAATTTTCAGAGAAAGTCTGTTTTTGGATATTATAAATTCCATCAACAATCAATTTTATTTCTGTAGATAATACACTAAAATTTTCATCTTCATAATAAAATAACTGTCTTAATCCAAAATCAGGAGTCTTCAAAAATCCATTTCCATTCTTATCAATATTAACAAGCTGATAATCTCCCCAAAAGTTAGATTCCTGATTTAATTCATGAAAAACATCTTGAATATCTATCTTTATTTCATTATTAACAGTGAAAAAACCATTTGAAAGTAATAACTTATTTTCATCAAAATAAAAAGAATAATCTTCTTTTTCCTCAATAATTTGATCATAAAGATAAGAATAAATAATAAAATTACTAATATTTATTTTAACATAATTATTAGCTATAAGAGAAGGAGCAGTATTAGAAGATAAATAACTATCATTGATTATTTCATTATCAATCCCAGATCCATCATTTATTGAAATTATTATAAAATGCATAGGTAGCTACTCCATTAATCTTTTAATAATTTTTTGAATTTTCTAAATGGTTTAGTTATTTTCAATACCTTTGATGATTTCAAAGAGTTAATTTTTTGTTTAAGTTTATTATTTTCCTTTGTACATTTTTTAATTTTGTTTTCCAACTCTTTAATTTCATTTAATAGTTCTACTTCATTATAAGAATCAAATTTGACAATATTTAGGTAAATATCTTTATATTTTTTAGGTAATTTTCTTAATTTAACTTCAGACAATCCCATGCTTAGAAATTCTTCTTTAGACCTAATAAAATATTTTTTTTGATAGCTTTCACCACATCTTAGAAACCAAAAATTTATTTGACCTAATTTAAACTGATAAAACTCAAATTTATATGATTCACAAAAATTATTAATAATTAAAAAATCTTCAACTTCATCAATAACCTCAAAAATATCAAATATTCGAGGAGTATCTTTAGAAATTAAAAGCATGGACTCTTGATGATTTCTTCTATAAAAATATAAATATTCTGGGCAAAAAGACAATTTTTCAGCTTTTAATAAAGTTTGAACATGGAAAGGTACATCAGGATAGGTTATATTTTCTTTAAAGTAAAAATTATGCTTTTTTAAAAACTCTAACTTATAAAATTTAAACCAAGGTGCAAAAAGAGTATTCATGACTTGTTTTTTAATATTTTCTGCTTTAAAAGTAAAATTATTATAATCAGTACCTTCATTAAAATAATTTTCAAGATTAAGAGACTTTGGATAAATATAAGAATCATTATCAGAATAATAAAAAACAACTTTAAAAATTACAACATCAGAATCATTAGATTTAGCATTATTATACAATTTTTCAAAAGCATCCAGAGCTAGCCAATCATCATTATCAGAAAATGCTACATATTCGCCATTAGCTATTTTTAAACCTGCTTCTCGAGCAGCTCCTACATCCTTATTTTTTTGAGTAATTATCTTAATCCTATTATCTTTTTTTGAATATCTTTCTAATATTTCTGGTGAAGAATCTGTTGAGCCATCATCAACGCATATAATCTCAATTTCTTTTAATGTTTGATTAATTAAGCTATCTAAACATTTTTCAAGATATCTTTCAGAATTGTAAACTGGAACAATGACCGATACTTTTATATCATCCATATAATCACATTATGTATTACTTATGACATATATTAAATTATTTACTCAATTTACCATATAATAAATTAAAAAAGCATGAAAAGAATAATATAAACTATTTTAAACTATGGAATGATTTCCTTAATTTTCTAATAGGTTTAGTTATTTTCCAGCTATTTGAAGATTTAATAGTTTTCAATTCTTCATTTTTCTTTTTTAATTTTTTATTACTTTTTTTAAGTTCATTTTTAATTTTTGAATTTTTAATAATGCATTTTTCATATAAAAGACTCATTTCTCCGATTATAATTCCATTATCATAATTTTCTTCTGATATTAATTCAAAAAATGAGTAATATGCAATGTTAGTTGGCTTAATATTGTTTTTTGATAGTAATTGAAAAAGTCCTTTTGCTTTTATTAAAAGTTTCTTTTTTTCATTATGGGATAAATTACTTAAAAGTAAGTTCTTCACCCACCAAGTTAAATGTATATTTAAAAAATTAATAAAATAATCTTCTTTATCTTCTTCTTTAAATAGCTGCCAAGTTTTTTCGTAGCCATCAATTAAGCTTGCAGTATATTTATAATTTCGTATTTTGCTTGTTGATTTTGTTTCAGAATCTTGTAATCTATAATAATAAGTAATATCATCTATAAATTTTATCCCATCTGCTTTTAAAAATGTGTGGGATGAGAATAGAACATCTTCTGCTAAAGAATCTTCTGGAAACCTTATTCCACCTTTTTTAATAAAATTTGTTCTAAAAATCTTTGTCCATGCTGCAGGAGGCAAAGAAAAAAAGTTAGGATTTTCATGAATAGATTTAACTTTTTTCAACCCTTTAAGATGACCAGATTGAATATTATCATCATTAAAAACTTGGTACCTACCAACTACAATATCAAAATCCTCATTTTTTATTGTGTTGTATAATAACTCACACGCATAAGATGGGCATTGGTCATCATGATCAATTAACATTAAATATTCACCATTTGCAGTTTCAATTCCAATGTTTCTTGCTCTGCCTGGAAAACCAGAGTTATAATCTAAATAAATGTGAAAAACATTCTCATATTTTTCACTATATTCATTGATAATTTTTTTAGTTGAATCAGTTGAACCATCATCTACTATTATAAGTTCTATATTAGAAAATCCAATAGTTTGATTTATAATAGAATCAACAGTTTCATTAAGATATCTTTCAATATTATATGTTGGTATGACCACACTTATTTTATAATCCATTTATTCTCCTCTATTAGTTTTTCTATTACAATTTTTTTCTTTTTTATTTTTATTAAACAACCTAATCAAGTGATAGGGCCATGTGAAAGTTTTTTTCGAAGGTTTACTTGCTTTAACCATTAAATCTCCAATCTGATATCTTATAGAGTTTTTATGTTTTTTATTTTCTTTTCTTAGTTCCTTTTTTAAAGCCTTTATTTTTACTTTATCTTTAGAGTATTGACTTATATTATCATTATCTAAGTAAATAATAGGTTTGTTTGGTATTTCATATGGTTTTCCACCCCTAACAAAACTTAAAAATTTTTGATCCCATTCTAAAAATGTAGAATATTTCTTTTCAGGTAGATCTAATTCTTCCAATAATTTATTTTGTGGTATGATATCTTCCAAAAATTCATTAAAATAGTAAAAAACAGTTATAGTCCTCCATAAAATAAAGTCTACTGGAACTGGAAAATCAAAGCACCATTCATAATCAATAATAATATATTCATTTCCATCTATAAAAACATTATTAAAAATTAAATCAAGATTGGGGTATTCTAAGCATTTATTAAATCTATTGTCTCTTTTATCTCCAAATATTTCTGAGAATTTAGAGTCATGATAATCTTTACATACTATAGAAGAATCTTTAATAGTTTTAGAAAAAGATTTTATATATTTTAAAAATTTATTGATGTCATTTTCATTTATTAAATCTAGTAATACTGAATCTAATGGATTTTTTTCAATGAAAGGGTATGATAAACTATTATTATTAATATATTTAGTTTTTAAATAATTTAATTTGCTGATTTTATTTTTTGAACTTGTTTGTGACATTTTTACAAGGTGTTTTTTGGCTTTTTCATTTAATGGTGTTTTAATAGCTATTAGTTCATTATCATGTTCTTCAATAAAAGTAGCTATTCTAAAATCTTCTCTACGGCTTGCACTTAATTTTACAAGTTTAATATTTTCAGATAAGCTCCCTTCATCATTTTTTATTTCCACTAAAAAAGAGTTTGAAAAGTATTTTGAAATTCCTTCATATCCGAGTGAATTATTTAAAAGGCTTTCATTGAAAAATTTAGCTCTCATTTGGTCATAATTTGGAATTTTTTCTTTAAAAGGGTATTTTTCTATGAAATAATCAGTGTGAATTATTTCTGGAAATTTATAGTCGGGATAAGGGTAAAAAAATTTGTAGTTAGAAAAACCTGCATTTTCAATAATTTTTTCTAATTCTAATTTAGAAAAAGTTCTAACTTTATCAGTGTCAGAATATTGATTTATTCCAGAAAAAAACATGCTTGTATGGTCTTCTTTAAATCCAGATATATATTTCAAGCCTAATCTATTTTCTATAGCAACTAATATAACCCCATCATTCTTAAGAAAAGATTTAATTTTTATTAAAAAGTCTTTAAAAGGATCATCTGTGTTTGTAAATTGTTTTGCATATTCTAAAACACCGTTTAGAATCACATAATCAAACTTTTCACCGAATTCCATATTATTTAAATTTCCCGCGAAAATTTCTATGTTTTCTTTGTCTTTATGTCTTTCATATATTATTTGAGCCCTTCTATCTGTTAATTCAACAGCTTTAACTTTACCAGCCTTTTGAGAAAAAAGCCCAGTCAATGCTCCACAGCCAGCACCAACTTCTAAAATCGAACAATTTTCCTTAAATGGATACCAATTAAGAATATTTTCCCTTAAATGAGATAAATGATAAAAAATAGCCCAATTATCTTTAAAATCACTCAATTCTTCTAAATTATGATTAGATTTGACAATTTTCAATATAGTGTCCTCAACAGAACCATCTGAATATTCTCTTTCTCCTTTATAAAATTCTTTATTTATTGTAGCCATTGAATCACTTTGAACTTAAAATAACACATAAATCGTGAAATCAAAACCTATAAAACTATAATATAAGTTATTTACTTAAAATCTTTTTAAGTTTTCTAATAGGTTTTGTAATTCTCCAACTCAAAGAGCCTTTCATCTTTTTATTTGTTATCTTTTCTTTTTTTAATTTTTTCTTTAATTTTTTAATTTCTTCTTTGAATTCTTTATTTTCATCAATCGCTGAAGAATTATCCCTAATTATACCAATTCCAGAAAGTCTTTCAATTAGGTATTTCTTATTAAATCTATTTTTTTCATAATGTATTAAGTTATAATCTTTCCAAGTTTTAATGTTTTCTTTTTGATGTTTATCATAATGGCCATGCCAACCATATTTTTTCCTGTCAGACTCAAATCGTGGAAGCCTATCCTTAAAAATTTTTTCTATGGCATGTTCTTCATTTCTCAATGGGTAATGCTTCATTAAAAATTTTAATGGAAAAACTTTTTTAAATGGAAATTCACAATTGTGTCCACCATATCCTGCTAAAGATATATCTTTATTATTTTTCCATGTATTAACCCTTAAAAAATGACCATCTCTTCTACCAAATTCATAATCTAAAATATTTCTTTCAAACTCACTATAAATATCCAAATTTATGTCAGTAAATCTAAAAACTATCTCAGAAAAATCAATTGCATTATATCCTAAGTAATTTGCCCAAGAAATAGCTTCTATAAGTTTTATATTTTCCCAAGGAGCGTATCTTATTTCATCAGCATCATGATGTATAATCCAATCATAATCAGAATCTATAGCTATTTTTTCTTTATGTGATAGAATATCATGCCACTTATATTGTTTATGTTTAGGTTTTTCTAAAGGAACTCTTGAAATAGTTACTCGTTTATTATTTTGATATTCATTGACTAAAATTCTATATGTATCATCAGTAGACCAATTATCCATTACATGAACATCCACTCCTTGATTTAGCAAATGATAGACAACTTCTAAAATAATGTCTTTTTCATTGAAAGTTGAGATAATAGCTAAACATGATACATTAGGAACTTTTTTTATAGCAGTTTCTTTTCCAAATATGGATAAAAATACATTTTTCTCATTTGTATAATTATTATTTCGTGTATATCCAATAGAATAAGGATTTAAATCATGAATTGCCAGTAATTGATAGAAATCATTTAAAAAACATTTTTCATCTAAAATTTCATGATTTGAATGATTTTTTTTGAAATATTCATAATCTACTGTAAATAATAAATATTTACTGCTGTTTACAAAGGTTTTAATAGTTTTTAAAAATTTATCCAAAATTTTTTGGTTACTAATATGTTCTAATATATTATTTGCTATTACAACAGAATTTTCAAGATTTTTTATATTGTAATTACTATTTAAATTTTTAGTAGTGTAACCTAATTTATTATAATATTCCACATATTCTTCAATTGTTATTACTAGTATACTGTATTTTTTATTGAAAATTTCTAAATTATGTTCTTTTCCTGCAGTAATATAAATAAAAGTATTAGACTGTGATTTATCCAATAAATATTTACTGAATTCCCAAACACACGGTTGTTTTACTAATTGATTCATGATTTTTTCCCATAATTAGTTTATTATTTTAAAATTTTTGATGAGTTTGATCTATTTTCTAATAGTGCATCTAATGTTGCTTCTAGATATGCAAATCCATATTTTTTATCTGGTTCTAAATGTGCTCCTTCTGCCCATTCATTCCAAGCATTAATAAAAACAATTTTATTATCAGGGTGGATTTTTTCAGTTTTTTTTATTGCATTAGATAACCATTTTTTATAGAAATCTGGAGAGGAATTATAATATACATGCCCATTATTTTTCTTTCTTGCAGTATTATCCCAAGAGGGTAAAACAGTTTTATAAAGATTTTCATTTTCTTGAATATCTATAAAATTCTTCATTACTATCTTTGGCAAATCAAAAATTCTTCCTTTAAAGTTAGGATTTATAATTTTCTCATTATTGAGAGTATCTCTATATGAAATATTATTGGGAGGAAATTCTAACTCTCCATCAAAACCCCAATCTAAAGAATTAGATTCAAATCCACCAGTTCTTGTGTGTAATAGATATAAATCATCAAATCCTTCTCTTTTTCCATATTCCCTCCAAATTTCTGACATTTTCAACATCATATCTTTTGAAAAAAAATGAGGGCGATATATAATTAAAATTGGGCAATTATTGACTTTGATGTAACGTTTATCTTTTAAAAAAGGCATGATATCTTTAATGAATTTTTTAATATCAGATTCTTCAAACTTTTGGTCTATTAATATATCATCTTCTGAGCCATCCCATCTTCTTGACCATGGTTCATTTGCCCAACAAAGCATGAAAGGAAAATCTAAAGATTTATCATTTAAATAATTAAAAATAGGTTTCTCTAATAATCTTTTTCCGCCTGAAAACCAATAATAATGGAAACAAAACCCGTAAACTCCATATTTTTTTGCTAAACTAACCTGTTCTTTGAAAATTTTAGTGTTATCTAAATCATAGAAGCCTAATTCATCTGGTAAGTGTGGTTGATAATGTCCAACAAATTGAGGTTGACCCTGAGTAACATTTGTCCATTCTGTAAATCCCTTACCCCACCATTTATCATTTTCAGGAATAGTGTGGAATTGAGGTAAATAAAAAGGAATTAGCTTAGGATCATTTTTTTTTCTTTCAAACTCTCTTGAAGATTTTTTAATATAATTTTTAGAGAATAAATTAGAGTTGTTAGCATAAATATCTTTTAATATTTCTTCATTGCTTGCTTTTAAATTTTTATAGTTTTTTTCAAGCTTCAGATATCTTTTTTTAAGCTTTTCATATTTTTTCATGCTAACTATATTGAATATCTTAGAAACTTTATTATTCATAATTTTTTTCATAATTATTCCCTATTTAGATTTATTATTCGTTCTATTCTGATTTTCCATTATTTTCATTTTTAAAAGCTTTGGCAAATAATCTTAATGGTTTTGTTATTTTCCAACTATTAGAGTTTTTAATTTTTAATATTTCTTTTTTATTCTTATTAATTAGATTTTTTTGAGATTTAATTTTTGATTCATATTTTTTAATTTTTTTATTATTTTTTATATTCTGTTTTTTATATGTGTCAATACTTTTTTCATACTTCTGAATTTTTTCACAATAATATTTGAGATTTATATTATTATAATTAATTTCTCTAGCTTGTTCATTTATTTTATTCTTCAAATCTATTTCAACATAATACTCAGAGTCTAAAGTATTAAAATATAAGTTATGAAAGATATCTGGTAATTTATCAATTTTTTCTTTTTTTAAATGGATATCAAGAAGCCCTCTTTTAAATTTTTCAAAGAATTTTTGCTTATATTCTTCATTGATTTTATAAAACCATGAATTAAATAGATGAAGATAAAATAATAAAAATTCATAATCATAATAATTAAAGAGGTCATTTTTTATTAGAAACTCTTTTATTAAATTTATAGCTATAAATACATCAAAAACCTTTTCTCTAGTATTATTCATTATAGAATTTGAGTTAGATCGCCTATATAGATATAAACCTTCATTACAATAGGATATCCGTTCTGCCCTAATTATTACTTGAACATGGAAAAAAAGGTCTTCAAAAATTCTATGTTTTGGGAAATAAAAATCATCATATTTATATAGAAAACTTTTTTTGTAGAGTTTTGACCAAGCTGAGAAATAACTATTTAAAACACATTCTTTTATTTCATATGCTTTGAATGTTAAGTTGTTAAAATTTTCAGAATTTTTAAGTGAATTAAAAGCATTACATGAAATACATGGATCAAAAACTCTGTTTTCATTGAAATCACAAAAATTAAAAAAGACTAGCTCAGAATCATTTGATAATGCATTTCCATAGACTTTTTCACATGCATCATTTTTTATATAGTCATCAGAATCAACGAATAATATATATTCCCCAGAGGAATTATCTAAACCAGTTTTTCTCGCTGCACCTAAACCTTCATTTTTCTTTGTTATAATTCTGATTCTATTATCATTTGCAGCGTATTCTTCTAAAATTTTCAATGAATTATCAGTAGATCCATCATTAACACAGATGATTTCAATATCTTCTAAACTCTGATTGATGATACTATCTAAGCAATTAGACAAATATTTTTCAACATTATAAACAGGCACAATAACTGAAATCTTGATGTTATCTACCATAATATCTCCTTAATACAACCATTAATCAATAAAAACTTAATTTACAATAACAACTTAATACATAACATGAATATTTCATTAAATATATTCATTAAACATGTTTAATTATATAATTCTAAGTTATTTATTTTTATGCTTTTTATAATATTTTTATATTATTATAGTATAATTATATTAGTATACTATATTAGCATAGTTTATACTAGTATAATCCTTCAAAATTAATATATTTCAAATAATATAATTAATTAAGATTGTATTATTAATTCTAAAATCGTTTTAAATTTCTAATATTTCTAAAGAGTTTAGTCATTCGCCAACTATTAGAAGAGTATATTGCATTAAGTTTATCTTGATGTTTTTTATTTATTTTTTTTAACTTTTCATTTTTAGCTTTTATTTTCTCATTTTGAATATTAATAGTTTTATTAGCTAAATCAAGTTTATTTTCAGTCTCTTTTAAAATATAATCATTATAATAAGCATACTTATTGACACTTGTTGTATTTTTCCCTAATAAAGACAAATAAAATTCAACACCGTTGGATTTTTTTCTGTCATTTTCATTTAAATGGCCAGTAAATCGTTGGCATTTGCTTATAAGATTTTTTCTTATTTTTAGATAGTTATTTTTATTAGAAGGAGGGTTTTCAACATCAAATATATTATAATTCTGAAAATAGTCATCAATTTCAGTAGTATATAATAACTCCTTTAATCCTGAAAATCTATCTTTATCGAAGTTATAATTATCTAATAAAAGAACTGGTGTGTTAAAAGCTAAGCATGGGAGTGCAACATGAAGCCTATTGGTTATTACACATGAAGCAGACTGATATAAATTTAATAAATCTTCTGCTAAAGAAAATTTTTCATTTGGTGTATATAATGTACTCAAAGATTTAAATGAAGGAAGAGATACATCAACTGGAAGAAGATGAGTGATATCAATGATTTTTTTTTTTAGTTTTAGTTTTTAAAAATGAGATTATTTCTTTTGGAGCATCTACTGCAATAATGAAATCTTTATTATTAATATTTGGATTTTTATCTAAAGTTAAAGTTAAACAACCGGAAAAATATGAGGGAATATCATTATCATTTAAAAAATTCATTGTAGAAAAGCTACGAGCTCCAACAGGACCATATTTTATCAGATATTCACGACTTTTGTCTGAAAGAAATGTGTTTAAAGTCCTTTCATCATTCGTATTGATATGTATAGATATCAATAGTGGATAAATTGAATTTGAAGGAGGCCATGAAGTATGATTATCAAGATACCATGAATTCATAATAGTTTTAACTTTTTCTTCAGTCTTAAACTTGGGTAATTCTTCATGCTCAATAAAATAATCTACCTTTGGTAAAAATTTACGTGCAGCTATGCTTTGAATTTCATTCCCAATATTTTTTGTATACCCATACTTTATTAGTCCAAACTTAATTTAAAAATCTCCTTGATTATGCTAATCAAATAAATTATCTAAATCAATAATTTCTATTTTATTATCTTAAAACCATGAAATTACTTCATTATGATTAACATCCATCTTCATAGCATTGTTTACATTTTTATTATTTTATTTTCCCCCGAAATAAATAATATATTTATTATAATTTTTTATTACTGTTATATATATACTTTTCTTTTAAAATTTGACTTTGAAGTTTGATTATAGACTAAACCATTAAAATGATTCATCTAATTCATATTAATTGTTGTAAAACACATATAGCCTCATATTCAAATTATTATATACAATCTATCAATAGAAGTTTTAATTCTTTAATTTCAAATTTACTTCCAAAAACCAATTTAAATTTTCATTATCCTTCCAATATTCTTTATTTTCCAAAAATTTTTCTTGAATAGATAACCATAAGACATTTGTTACTTTATTTTTAGAAAACCCATTAATATTTTCTTTTATGTTTTCAAATGTTTTATTATCCACTTTAAATCCAAAGAGATTTGGATCCTTTTTTTCAGCCAATATCCCCATTATTGTTCTAGAACATTTTTCACATAAGCTACAGTTTTTTCCACTAGTATTTTCCCAGCAAACATGTAAATAATCAGTTTTATTATTATTTTCTAAAAAATTAGTTATGATTCTAATTTTATCTTGTCTAGAATTTTCTACACCATCATGATTAACATTTCCATTTTTTGCAAATTTAAATTCATTATCAGTACTTAGACAAGAAGCACATGGTATTTCATTTACTCCATAAATTTTAGATTATGAATAAGAATAAGTACTTGGAATTAAAACATTGTTAATTTTATATAAATATGCATATGGAATAGCATGGCTGATAATACTCATTCCATGTTGTAATCCATGCCACCAATTATCATCGAGCTGTTCTTGAAATTTGTTTGAAAGATTTTGTGTGTTAAGTAATCTTCTAAAGTCTGATTTAATAAATAGTCTTTTTAATCCGAATTCTTCTGAAAAATCTGTCAATTTCCTACCAATATAATTCAATCCAACTTCTTCTTCTAAAGGAATATCAGATCCCCTAATATTAACCAATATAGGATTCTTATCAATATTATTGATTATTGTACTTGTAGAATCAACCCCTAAGCTAAAAAATGATAAATATTTTTCATTATAATTAATTTCATAGTCAATAATATTTTTAACTATTAGTTTCCCTTTAAAATCACATTTAGGATATAAATCTGAATATTTATTTTTAATTCTATTAATACTTTCATAAAAAGTCTTATCTAATTCATCAATGATAATTGTCGTATCAAACATCCAAGATACTGGTAAAACATTGCATAATATAGGTATTATCAATATGCCTTCTGGAACCTCATTTAAGTTTCTATCAATGTTTAAATATTCTACAAATGAAGTTTTTTGCATGAAAAAAATCATTTAAATTTTTACTTGTTTTCAAACTAAATTTTATAGTATTATTTGAAATTTTTGGAATATTAATACTAATAAAATTATTTTTATAAAGATTAAAAGCATTATAAATCATGTTTTTTAACATTATTTAAGCCTCATTAAAAGAAAATTAAAAATTATCACAATTGTTTATATAAATGTTAAGCAATAATAATTAAATACACTAAGATTAAATAAAATTATATTATTTTATAAACATAATATTATTAAATATTTTTAGTAACTAATTATTATAATTAAGTATTATGTTATTATTATATTTAAAGTTATTAATATAGGATAAAATATAGTTTATTGTATAAGAATAAGTGACAAATAATTATCAAATTATAATAATTATCATTAAATACTATAAATAATACAAAATCTTTATGTTTTATGAATTATCTTAATAAAATTACCTTAATAAATATTTGGAGAATAATAATCATGTCAATGACAATGTCCGAGAAAATATTAGCTAAAGCATCGAATAAATCTTCATCTGAAGCTGGTGAGATAGTTATGGCTAATATTGATGTAGCTATGACTCATGATTTAACTGGACCTCTTTCGGTTGAATCATTTAGAAAAATAGGAACTGAAAAAGTTTGGGACCCTAGTAAAATTGTTATCCCTTTTGATCATCAAGTACCTGCTGATTCATTAGATGCAGCTAATAATCATATTATTATGAGAGAGTTTGTGAAAGAACAAGGAATAGAAAGCTTTTATGATGTTAATGAAGGAGTTTGCCATCAAATATTGCCTGAATTAGGTCATGTTGTTCCAGGAGAAGTAATAGTTGGAACCGATTCTCATACTTGTACTCATGGTGCATTAGGTGCTTTTGCAACTGGAATTGGATCTACTGATATGGCCATGGTATTTTCAACTGGTCAGTTATGGTTTAAAATTCCAGAAACTATTAGATTTAATATTGAAGGTACTTTAAATGAAAATGTTTATGCAAAGGATGTAGTTTTAAACATCATAGGTAAAGTTGGAGCTGATGGTGCAACCTATAAAGCATGCGAATTTGCAGGAGAAACTGTATCTAACATGAGTGTTTCTGATAGGATGGTTCTTTGTAATATGGCTATTGAAATGGGTGGTAAAACTGGTCTTGTAGAACCAGATGATAAAACTTTAAATTATGTCAAAGCTAGGTCTAATAAACCATTTGAAGTTTTTAAAACTGATTTAGAAGCTCCATCTCTTGAAATTATTGATATTGATGTAAATAATCTTGAACCTCAAATAGCTTGTCCTCATAATGTTGATAATGTTAAACCAGTTAGTGAAGTTGACAAAGAGATTGATCAAGTTTTCTTAGGTTCATGTACTAATGGAAGAATAAGTGATCTTAGACAAGCTGCTAAGATATTAAAAGGAAATAAAATAGCTAATGGTGTTAGAATGCTTGTTATTCCTGCTTCAAAAGAAGTTTATACTAAAGCTCTTAATGAAGGATTAATAAATATTTTTGTTGATTCTGGAGCATTGGTTTGTAATCCTTGTTGTGGCCCTTGTCTTGGAGGTCATGTTGGTCTTATTGGACCAGGAGAAGTTAGTCTTTCAACTTCTAATAGAAACTTTAAAGGAAGACAAGGTAGTCCAGAAGGGGAAGTTTATTTATCTTCAGCTTCAGTAGCTGCTTCTTCAGCTATTGAAGGAAAAATAGTAGCTCCAAAATAATTAAGTTAACAAGGAAGTGTAATAATGAAAGGAAAAGTTTGGAAATTTGGAGATGACATTGATACAGACATCATCATTCCTGGAAGATATTTAGTAGTAACTGACCCTAATAAATTAGCTAAACATTGTATGGAAGGTTTAGATTCTGATTTTTGTGGTAAAATTAATAAAGGAGATTTTATTGTAGCTGGAAAAAACTTTGGTTGTGGTTCTTCACGTGAACATGCGCCACTCGCTCTTCAAGGAGTTGGAATTGGAGCTGTAATAGCTGAATCTTTTGCAAGAATATTTTATAGAAATGCTACAAATGTTGGAATTCCTCTTCTTGAAGCTCCAGGCATAAGTAAAGCTTTAGAGGAAGGAGAAAAAATAGAAGTCAATATGAAAAAAGGAGTAATTATATCTGAAAGTGGAAAAGAATACAAATTCAAAAAATTACCTCCATTTATGCTTGAAATCCTTGAAAAAGGTGGTTTAATACCTTATTTAAAATAAAAAAGCTAATATGAAAATATTTTATTTGATTGAATTATTATAATTATTATTTTAATAATATTCTTTCTTGAAAATATATTCACAAAGAAGTTTTGATATAATTAATCATTATTTGCTTCTATTTAGTATTTAATTCTGTATAATTAATATATAATTAATAAAATTACATATAAATTAATCGATAGTTTAAAATATTATTAGAATAAAAACTGATTATAGCGAATTAATAGTAAAACTATATAATTATTATTGATAATATTAATTATCAGCTCTAAAATAGAGGTCAATGAATGAATTTTTTAAAAAAAATTTTGCTAGGTAATAGTTATACAAAAAAAGCTAAATATAAATACAATACTTTATCAAAAAAGTTAGATTATATTACAATACAGAATAATCTTACGACTATTCGAAACAAGAAGAAAATTAATGTTATTTTTATTTTTTATTTTAGAACAAGTGGCATGGATTCATTAATTGATTTATTAAACAAAGATGAATCATTTAATGTTACAGTTTTACTAGTTCCTTTTAAAACCATTAGTTATAATGTATATAAAAATGATAGACTTCATGATTCCCAATTAGAAGAATATAATGATAATTATAATTATTTTAAAAGTAAAGGGTTTAATACTATTAAAGCTTATGATGAAAGTACTAATTCTTTAATAGATATAGAACTTGAATTAATGCCCGATATAATTTTCTATATGAGTCCATGGGAAGGAATATTACCTCCAGAATATAGAATGCATAATTTACCTCAGAATATTATCTACTGTTATATACCTTATTCAATGTACCTTTCTAAATTAAAAAATGATCAATTTAATCGTCCTTTACAAAAAAAAGCTTGGAAAATATTTGCTCAAACACCATTACATAAACAATTAGCTATTAAATATTCTAATAATAAGGGTTCTAATGTTCTTGTAACAGGATATCCAAAAATGGATCCTTTAATCAAAAATACAGAAGGAAATATGCCAAAAATTTGGAAAAGCGAAGGTTCAGAAAAGATAAGGATTATATGGGCTCCACACTACTCAATTGGAAAAGATGAAAATGTTAAACTTGCATTTTCGACTTTTGAATATAATTATAAATTTTTCTACGAATATGCTAAAAAACATCCAGAAATTGAGTGGATATTTAAACCTCATCCAAAATTAATATATGCTGGAGAGAGGATGCCTGATAATGAGAATTTTAAACTTGAAAATCTCAAAGAATATTATAAAAAATGGGATGAATTGCCTAATGCCACAGTATATGAAAGAGGAGATTATTTAAATGTTTTTAAAAATTCTGATGCTATGATAACTGATTCTATTTCATTTTTAGCAGAATATTTATATGCAAAACATCCAGGACTATTATTAACTCGTCCAGAACAAGAATTTAATGAATTTGGAGAGATAATAAAAGAGGGATGGTATAAATCTGATGGTAAAGATTTAGATGGAATTGAAAAATTCATTAATGATGTTTTAATTGAAGGAAAAGATAATTTGAAAAATGAAAGAGATAATATTTATTTTGCTTATTTAAATAAAAATGGTGTTTCTGCATCTCAAAACATTTATAAATATCTTAAAAAAACATTAGTGGATTAATGATATATAATTATATTATTATTTATAAAATAGATAAAAATCATTTAGCTATTATTCGAAATTAAGTTATAAATTTTATATTAATGAATTATTTTATAATAGTTGACTATTATTTAAATTAAGGTGAGTTAGAGGTTTATTTATGGACAATGTTAAAATTTCAGTTATCATTCCTGTTTACAATGCTGAAAAATATCTTAAACAATGTTTAAATAGCATTACTAAACAAACTTTAAGAGATATTGAAATTATTTGTATTAATGATGGATCTACTGATAATTCTCTTAAAATTCTTAGAGAATATGCTGAAAAGGATGAAAGATTCAAAATTATCAATCAAAAAAATGCTGGTGCAGGATCTGCAAGAAACGTAGGTTTAGATAATGCTACTGGAGAGTATGTAAGTTTTATTGATGCAGATGATTGGATTAAGCACAAATTATACAAAAAACTCTATTCAATTGCTGAAAAAGAAAATTTAGATATTATAATGTTTAAAATGATTAATTACGATCATGAAAAGGACAAGTTATATGAAACAAATTATTATAATCTTTCAGAGCTAAAAAAATGGTTTGATGGATCTTTATTCAGTGAAAAAATAACTAAAAATAAAATATTCAATATGTCGGTTTCACCAGGAGGGAAATTTTATAAGCGAAGCCTAATTGAAAGTATTAATGCTCGTTATCCAGAAGGAATAATATTTGAAGACACTCCTTTTTATATGGAAACCTATTTAAATGCTAAACGTTGCAAAATAATTAATGAATATCTATATTTTAGAAGACGAAGTGAAAAATCTGTTACTACTCAATTTGACAAACACTATGAAGATATAATATATATGAGTAATATTCTTATAGATTTATTCAAGAAACATGATAAATACAAATCATATAAAAAAGGATTATTTAACTTTAAAATTGCATTTATTCGTAAAAAATATAATGATATTTTTAAAAACAGAGAAAAACTATTTTATTTAATAAAAAAAAATTTTTTGAAAATGAATAAAGAGGATTTAAAAGAAGAAGACTTAGAAACATTTCTTTATCCATATAATTACAAATTTTTCTCAGAAATTATTAATAACTCAGAAATTAATAAAAAATCAGATTTTGAAATATTTGAAGTATTAAACAAAATATCTGTTTTAAAAATAGAAAATGAAAAACTAAAGAAAGAAATCAGTAGACTAGAAAAAATTAAATCAAAAAAGATTATAAAAAATTTTTTAAGTTTGAAAAACAAATTTAAATATTCATTCTAATAAATTAAAGAATAATGATTAAATTAATAATTAAATTAATAATGTATATAAATGAAATATTTATATAATATTTGAAACCAAAAAAATATTGTAAAAATAAATTCAAGTAATTAGAGGCATTATATTGAAAAATTGGGTAGAAACTACATATAAAATGAATATTGATGAAATTTCAACATATAATTTTCCTAAAAACGAATATTTTGGTCTAAAAATTATTGAAAATAATGTTAAATATGAATTTATAATAAAAATATCAAGTGAAAGTAAAGGACTTTTATGTTTAGGTCCAGGAGTTATAGATCAAAAAACTAAAAGTATTCCTAGATTTCAAAGATATCGGTGGAAAGATGATTTTGAAGAATCTGTAATTTATTATTTTGACCCTACTTTATATTTAGATCCTAAATTAGGTGCATGTTGGTGTATGGGAACTAAAGATGATTGGTATTTAGAAAAAATTAGTAAAATTATAGAAAAAATTGTATACAATGGAAAAATTAAGAATGAAAACATATTATTTTATGGTACCTCTATGGGAGGTTTTGTATCAGCAATGCTTAGTACTATGATTAAAGGATCAAGTGCATTAGTAGGTAACTTTCAATACTCCATATTTAAAGTTCATGCCAAAAAATATCTTAATGATGTTAAAGAAGTTTGTTTTCAAAATTTAGATGATAAAACCCTTTTAGAAAAATATGAATATAGATTTAATCTAATAAAAATGTTTAAAAAAGAAAATTATGTACCTCCAATTATTTATTATGTAAATGCAAATTCCAAAGCAGATATATTATTACAATGCATTCCATTCATTAAAGGATTGGAAAAATTAGATTATTCTGATAATGATGTCGAAATTATAATATACCATGACCAAAATGGACATCAGTCAAGAATATCCTATGAAGAAGCTTATCCATTAATTCAGATGGTTTTAAAAAGAAAAATTTATAGATACTATAATAGAAGCTCTTTTCCTGATAAAAGAATAGAAGCACTTAGTAAAGAAAACCATACTCTTAAATTAGAATTAGAAAAAATTAAATCCCAGAATAATACTCAAAAGAAAACCAAAAAAAATAATAATATAATAAAAAAAATAAAAGAAAACTTATTGTTTATCAAAAATTTATAATATATGTTAAATGTTGGAAAATATCTTAATATTCATTATATTATAATATTTTGTAAAGAAAGGAAAGAGTGTAACTTAACACACACTACAAATAAACTAAGTCTTTTTATTCTGTGAATACTTCGAGACCAGACCTTAATAAGTATCTTTTTTGAATTGCTGCTGCAAAAGCATAATCTTGGGAAATTCTTTTTTTAGCAGTATTTGGTTTATTATCCTTATAATTATAATTCATCCAAATTTTCCATCGACCTTTAATATAATTCATAACAGTAGGATTTTTTAAAACATCGAATCCTTTTAAACCACCTACCCATCCAGTCAACATATCTGACATTGAAATATAATATTGTTGAACATTGTCATAGTCTTCACAATTATCAAAACTACTACAAAATACATTATTTGTAGCACCTTCATAAAGTCCATGTAGTCCACTATCTGAAATACGCTTCTTATTTTTGTCTTCTGCCACAGGACTTATTTGATACAGAAAATCATATTCAGGATGATTATATTCATCGCGTCCGACTAAATTATCCATATGTACTGGACAAGCAATATCTTGAACATAATGAAATGCTTTTCCAAGTTGGTAAGCAGCTTCCCTATATTTTCCACTATTGAAAGAAGATACTGCTTTATTACTAAGAAAATCTGCTTTACTTTTACAAAGGTCATAATTTAATTGGAAATGATTATCCTTCCATTCTTCATCTATTTCATCAGGATTATGCCATTCGTTAGTTTTATCACTGCTATTAAATAATGTTTCTTTATAAGGAGCTAATTTATTCTTAGCATTAGTTCCAAGCATATTATACAAAAGTCTATTTAAAAGTTGGTGACCGCCAGTTTTACCAGCAGCTGGTGGAATAGTAGCATCAGAATATTTTCCTACTCTCCAACAAAACATAAAAAGTACCCGTAGTACTAATCTTGCTTTTTTAATTTTATTTTCATATTTCATATTCTCAACTCCATTTTAAAATATTTATTATAAAAAAGACATTTAGCAAATTAACAATTAAAATATAAATTAAAAAGTAGTGTTATATGCCCTTTTTATAAAACTGATACATGACAATTTCATAATACTGTAATAAGTAATCCAACTATAACTGTCAATAATCCAGATAATATGGGTAATCCAATTCCAAATACCCATTTAAGAATATTTACTGAGCCTGTAAGTATATCAACAGTTTCTTTAAGGGTAATAATAATATCTTTTATATCTTTATCTTCTTTTTTTAATTCTTCAACATTATTTTCAATATTTTTAATTCTTTGTTTTTGACTAGAAAACTCTTGAGAACTAATTTTTTCTTGTCCTTTTGAAGGAATATATTGTTTATTGTTAAATTCCATCACCATTTATTCACCCTCTATTTTGTATCTTTAGACAAATATCCAACTAATCCACTAATACTCGCTATTAAAGTTTGATCATGCCCAAAAAATGCTCCAACAATTCCAAGAAACATGACCCCTGCAATTAAAATAGTTATATTGTTTATTTGCATATTTATACCTCTAATTATCCATTATAATTAGTAAAAATCGCCCATAATTTAACAAATTTAATAGAATATCATTGCATAATGTATTATAATGAGATTTAACTTATTTATTTTAAATTGATTCTAATAGTCTTAATTATAGTGTGAATTAATACCTATTAAGACTAGAAGAAATTTATTATAGTATTAATTTCTATAATCATTAAATCCTTGTCTTAATACTAATCCACATTTCTTACAAAAAAGTTCATCTCTTTTAGAATCATATTCAAGTTCATCACTATCACATATAAGATTAAAGTAATCTGTTTTTCTTTTAATTTGAGTATTGTTATTATTGAGATTATGATCAGGTCTTATGAAGATTTTTTCAAAAATAATCAAATTTTTATGTTTTTTTTGATGATTAAAAAGATTATTGTCCCAATTTTTATTTAATACAGATTTCATTATTTTCACCTCCACATCAATAACACATGTACTAGCAACGGGATAAATAAAGAATGAAAAATACATTGAATTATGTATTTTTATATCTAACTAAAGATTTTTTTTGGTAAAAATCGCACATTTTTGTTATCAGGGTCAAACAAGTTTTTTCAGTTAATTTATTCTCTTTAAAAACCTTATAATCAGCTAATTTAATTTTACTCAGGTTTGACTTCATTACATAAAAACATATTGTAGCTATTACCATTTCAACAGAACAATTCCTACACAATTCTTTAAAATCGCCGATATCTTGAATTATATAAAGTATTCTCTCTTTATCTGCCCCATTTATATTCAATCGCCCCATCATTATTTTTGCTATCCTGATTTTCTGTTTCATGTTCCAAGCAGATTTTCCTTCTTTTTTTTCCCTTCTTTTATTCCAAATTTCACCAGGTTGTTTAGTTTCATATTTATTTAACAAATACTCAATATTTCTATTTTTATTTAGTTTAATGCTCATTATATAACCTCATTTTCAGAATTAAATTTTTAAAAATATAACAATACATTTTAATCTGAAAAATAAAAAACTCTAATTCTGATAATTTAAAAAATTTAATATATATTAGAAATATTCTATATATAGATAATTTTTTCAAATAGTTTCACAAATTCCATTAAAATTACAATTAGTTCCTATAAAAAGTTTTTCTAGAACAAATTTAGTGTGTTTTTTGATGATTAAAATAAAAATTATCCAAATTTTTATTTAGTACATATTAATTATTTTCATCTACACACCAATAACACATGTACTAGCAACGAAATAATTATATAATAAATTCCATTCAAATTAAATACTATCAAAAATTGGATACTAAAGTTCTTATATAGATTTACAATTCTTTAAACACATGTTTAATAAAATATAAAGAATGTTTTATTTTTAGATTCAAATAAAAACTTATAATTGAATTAATCAATCAATATCTATTATTTTATCTTATTTTTATAAATAGACTACAGATTTCCCCTTGCATATAGCCTTAGCCCATCACCCACCCACCCACCCATCAATTCAATGTTGGCAAGTTAAACTTTTTTTATTTATAGTTTTAGGGCATTAGAACTATACCTTATTTGAAGGTTTTTTAGAGGTTAAAACATAGTTATTCATTAAATTACTGAAAATCTTCAATTTTCGATAATTAAAGGCTTAAAGTAGTGAAATTTACGATTATCTTAATAAAATGATGATAAACTTCCAAATAGCACCATAAAATATCAATGAAAAATAATTAGGATATAAAAATATGTGAACAACCCTTAAAATATTTAAAAATAATGAAATAATCTTAATATTTGATAAAAAGTACTTATCAATCAAATTTTTCCAATATACCTCATAAAAAACATTAGATTCATATTCAAAGTCAAAAAAGACAACTATAAATCCAAAACAATGAAATAAAGGGAAATTACAGAAAAATAAACTTAAAAATCAATGAAAAAGACTACAAATAATAAAAAACGCCAAAACCAAAGAAAAACTATTAAATGAGGAAAAGATTAAGTTTAAAAATTATTAAAATCCCCACAAAAAATAATAAAGTAATTTTAATAAGTACTTTACCAATAAAAGAAGTATCATATGATGAAATCAATAAATTGTATCGTCAAAGATGGAAAATTAAAAAATCATTTGAAATATAAAAAAACAAGCTATAAATAGAAAATATAAGCATTTACAGTAAAATATCAGTTGAACAAGACTTTTATTCATAAATATTAACCTATAACATAGTTCAAGACGTAAATAACAAAGCTAATGAAATTTTAAAAGAACAACAAAGGAAAAGCAATAAAAAAGAAAATCCAAAAAACAATAAAAAAAGGAATAAACGCGACTAAAAATCAATACAAACCGTTTAATAGGTTATTTCAGGGAAAATATCCTAAAAATAAATCAAAAATTGTAAAAAATAAAAAATTAGATATAATATCAGAACTTCTGGAAAAAATTAATATAAACAGTCTTCAGTAATTTTAGTGGAGCCATATGATTCTGCACGTTCTCCAGCTTTACACAACAATTTAATGCCATAACGTAGATCATTTCTCTCAAAAGTATAGTCACTAGCTAAATTAATAATTTTTTCAGAAATAACCCCTGAATAAAATCCTGAAGTACACCTATTTTTAAGAATATCAAATATTTGAGAATATGTATATCTAGGAAAATTAATTTCAACAGGATAAAAGCTAGAAACAACACTATCACTTAAAATAACATCTTTATATTGTGAAGATATAGTTACTACAGAAATTTTAACATTATTATATGTTTCATGGACTCTTAAAAGATTATATAGTGTTTTATTTAATTCTTTATCATTTTTTATAAAATCGAAATCATCTAGTGCTACAATTAATATATTATCTTTTTTTTTAATTTCTTTCATTATTTTTTCAAAGATATTAAAAGTAGATAATCCATTAACTATTATATTTTCTCCAAAAAATCTTTTATATATTTTTGTAAAAATCTTATATTCTGTTTTATTTATCTGACAGTTAATATGCACACAAATAACATTGTTAAATCTTTCTTCAATTAAATTAAAATATTTTAATATTGTGGAAGTCTTACCAGTCGCATATTTACCTATTAACATCATATTTTGAGGAAGTTTTCCATTTTTAAGACCTTTAGAAAATCTAATCATTTCATACAATTGTTTATCACGATATTTATAAACATCTGGTAGATAATTAGGGCTAAAAACGTCAATATCTCTAAAAATAGTTCCTGTTTCATTAATTATATTATCGAATGTTTGTTTATCCAAAGTAATCACCAGAGAAATATATTAAAAAAATAGAATATAAGCTGAATCCTAGCATTTGAAAAGTAATCTAATAATAAAAAACTAATAAATAACAATAATGAATTTGATTAAATTAAAATATCCTTTGAATATTAAAAATTAGGAGACTCACAATTATTTCTTCAATTAATATATACCAAGATGAACAATTTCTAAAAAATTTTATAATATGTTATTTTGTTCAAAAATACTTTAAATTTAGTTTTTTGCTTATTGAAGTTGTAATTGTGAGTCACCCTCAAAATATGATAAGAAAATTATTTAAAAAAGCAGAAAAACAAGATAAATATAAGAGAAAGACTAATTATAACTTTATATAGGGATTTATATTGATTTAATATCTAATTTTTCAACTTACTAAAAAATTTTTTTATGTTATCCACAATCTTTACAATTTTTCTTGATTTATACTCTTCTATAATTTTTTCATATTCTTTTAATTTATAATTTAAAGATTGGTTATTTGCATCATTCTCTGCATAATAATTATAAATATTTCTATCTAATACTAACTTAATTAATGGTATACATATCGATCTAGATAACCTTGCTGAATGACCATCTTCATCATGATATACAATTATTTCTACTTCATTATTATTAAAATCTGGGAATTTCCCTAATTCTTCAAGAAATGGGATGCATTGTTTATATAAATCCCTTTTAGATTGAGCATTGACAAGATAAATTATATGAGGAATGTATTTTTCTCTTTTAAAAAGATCAAATGTATTGAAACGATACCCATACTCTTTTAAAAGTGTTTCATCATCTAAGTCATTGAAACAATATTTTTTTATGTTATCAAATGGTCTTTGATAATGATTTGGAACAATTAATTGAGGATTACCTACTAGTGTAGTAGATTTTTTAAATAATGTAGAGAGCATTACTGATGAAAATCCCCCAGCTGATGTTCCATAAAATAAAATATCCTGATTTTTGATTTTATGATTAGCTGCTATTTTTGAAATTATCTCTGCAATTCTTTCAAGATACCAATCATCTTCAGTTCCCATATACCATCCTGTCTTTATTTCTTTATTAACATGAAAAGTAGGGTCTGCATAGTATATCAATGATTCTTGAAAGCTTTTATGCCAAGAATGTCGAGGGAAATCGGGAAGTTTAGCTTTTTCTCTTACCAATCCTCCTTTAGCACCAAAACAAATAAGTTTTTCACTTTTATCATTTAACTTTATCAAAAATTCATATTTAACATTATTTTTTAAGATTTTCAACCCAAATAGTTCATTTTTTGGGAAATTATAGGTAGATATTTCACTTATGTCTAATTCTAAAGTTGTATCAACTAAATCTTTCAATAAATCACCTTTATTGTATTAATAAATTATATGTTTAAAAATATGATGAAAATTAAAAACTATAATAATGATTAGAAATACATAAGTAAAATACATAATTTAAATTTATTGAAGTTTAAAATATATATTTTAATATTTTCAGTATTTGTTAAACAATAAATATATCGTTTAAACTAGTATATAAATTTAAATAATGCCCTATTTAAATCTTAATATTATAATAAATATTTTAAATAGAAATTAAATAAATACCTAATTTAAATAAATAACAAAAAATAATATCTAATAATTAAAATCTAACAAAATATATATTTAATAAAAATCATTGTGTAAGTATTACTGTAGAAAATAAAAATGTGAAATATTAAAATCTGAGTTTTAATCATATCATAAATTATTATTATCGTATTAATGATACAGATTTTATATTTTATATCCTATTAATCAGAAGTTATACAAATTGTAAATTAAATTTTTAGTTAGAGTGGATAAAATGGTTTATAAACTAAGTATAATCATCCCAACATATAATAGAGAAGAATATATAAAAAAAACTATCGATTCTGTTATTAACCAGACAATTGGATTTGAAAATATTGAGCTTATTATAATTGATGATAATTCTAAAGATAATACTCAACAAATCATTAATGAATATGCAAAAAAATATTCTAACATTAAATCAAAATATTTAGACGAAAATAGTGGATATCCAGGCAAACCCAGAAATATTGGAATTGAATTATCCACTTCAGATTATATAATTTTCTTAGACTCTGATGATTATTTTGAAAAGGATGCTTGTGAAATTTTATACGAAAAAATAAATAGTGAAAAAGCAGACCTTGTATTTGGATCATGTACTATACATAAACTTGGTAGAACACTTGATGGTACTCCAAAATACTTTAAAAATAAAGGTATTCTGAAATTTAATTCTAAAAATGATGAATTTATAAAAATAATCGAATTAATATCTCCTCAACTTCCTAAAAATATTTTTAGTAGAGAAATAATAGAAAAAAATAAAATTAGATTTCCTGAAAGGATTCCTGCACAAGATGCTGTGTTTATAATCGAATATTATTTTAGTTCAGAAAAAATTATTTATTTAACAGATTTCAATGTTTACAATTATATTTTCCATGAGGGTTCAATAACAACAACACAAAACCTAAAATACTTTAAAGGAGTTTTTAAAGCAGAAAATTATATTTTAGATATTTTTAAAAGTAATAATAGAGAAAAAGATTATAAATATCATTTAAATAGAAAAATTAATTTTTTCATTTCCCAAATTCTTTCAAATGAAATTGAAAAAAAAGGAGAATTAGAAGATGTTTTCAAATTATTTAGCAAATTTTTTAAAAAAATATCGATATATGATATTACTCCTAAAGATGATTTATACAAAATAGCATTATATTTAATAGAAAATAATGATATTGATAATTTTAATCATTTGAAACATATTAATAAAAAAGTTAAAAGACTTTGGAACAGTAATAAAACTCTGAAAACTAAAAATTCCAATATAAAAAGAAAAAATATTAATTTAAAAGAGAAAAATTCTAATATAAAAGAAAAAAATCTTGAATTAGTAGAAAAATACTGGAAATTAAGAGAAAAAAACGATTTATTTAAAGAACAGATTAAAGAATTACAATCAATAAAAGGTTGGGTCGGTTATAAAAAATCGGATATAATAAATAGGATTAAAAAATAATAATTTTGTGATAATATGTATAAAATAGCAGTTATTCCTGGAGATGGGATTGGAAAAGAAGTAATGGAAGCTACTTTAAATGTTTTAGAAGCTTTAGACATCGATTTTAAATTTGAATTTGGTGAAGCTGGTGATGAATGTAAAGAGAAAACTTGTGTTGCCCTTCCTCAAAAAACAATAGATTTAGTAAAAAATTCTGATGCTTGTTTATTTGGAGCTGCTGGTGAAACAGCTGCGGAGGTTATAGTTAGACTTCGCCAAGAAATGGATTTATTTGCTAATCTTAGACCTGTAAAGTCATATCCTGGAACTAAATCAATATTTGATGACCTTGATTTCATGATTGTTAGAGAAAATACTGAAGGGATGTATATTGGAGATGAAGATTATATTAAAGACGATGCAGGGAATATTACTGGAGCAACAGCTAAACGAGTCATAACAAGAGATGCATCAGAACGCATATGTGAATATGCTTTTAAATATGCAGAAGAAAATAACAGAAAAAAAGTTACAGGCGTACATAAAGCAAATGTATTGAAAAAAACTGATGGCTTGTTTAAAGAAGTATTTTATGAAGTAGGTAAAAAATATAAAAGTAAAGGCATTGAATATGAAGATTTTTATGTAGATGCAACAGCAATGTACTTATTAACTAGACCTAAAAGCTTTGATATTATTGTAACAACAAATCTTTTCGGAGATATCTTATCTGATGAAGGTGCTGGTCTTGTTGGTGGCCTTGGACTTATACCTTCAGCTAATATTGGTGAAGAAAGAGCATTATTTGAACCAGTTCATGGATCTGCACCAGACATAGCAGGGAAAGGTTTAGCTAATCCAACAGCTATGATATTATCAGCTATTATGATGCTTGAATATTTAGGTGAAAAAGAAACAGCTAATGCTATTGATAAAGCTGTTTTAAAAGTTTTATCAGAAAATAAAACTGTTACTAGAGATTTAGGTGGAAAATCTACTACAATAGAAATGTCTGAAGCTATAAAAGAAAAAATAAGATTTTAAAAAATAGTATAATAGGATTTTAAAGAATAAAATTCTAATAAAATTCTAAAAAACATAGTTTTAAAAAATAAAATTTAGATAAAAACAAAAATCATAGCTAAAAATATAATATTTAAATATTAAAATAGGAGGAATTTTTTGACTTCAATAGAAAACATTAGAAAAGATTTTCCTATTTTAAAAAATATAATTTATCTTGACTCTGCAAGTACTAGTCTCACCCCAAATCCTGTTGTTGAAGCTATTGATGATTATTACTATAATTATAATGCAAATATTGGTCGAGGAGCATATAAAACAGCTATTAAAACTGGGCAAAAAGTAGAAAATACAAGAGAAAAAATAGCTAATCTAATCAATGCTTCAAGTAATGAGATTATTTTTACTCAAAATACAACTAGTGCTATTAATATTGTAGCTAATGGTTTTTCTTTTGAAAAAAATGATAATATAATTATTTCAAACATTGAACATCATTCTAATTTTATTCCTTGGTTGAATGTTGAAAAAAGCACAAAAAATAATCTTTCAATTGATGTGAAAATAGCTGAAGCTGATTCAGACGGAATAATTGATTCATTAATAATTGATGAATTGATTGATAATAATACTAAAATAGTAGCTATTAGTCATGTTTCTAATTCTATTGGATCTTGTCAAGACATAGAAGAAATTTCAAAAATAGTTCATGAACATGAAAATGTTTATCTTTTAGTAGATGTTGCTCAATCAATTGGACATGAAAAAATTGATATTAAAAAATTTGATGCTGATTTCATAGCTGCTCCTGGACATAAAGGTCTGCTTGGACCTAGTGGAACTGGATTTTTATATGGAAAAAAAGAATTATTAAAAAAATTATCCCCAACAAATCTTGGTGGAGGGACAATTACAAGTCTTAAGAACAAAGATTTTAAATTAGAAGAAGTTCCTTATAGATTTGAAGGAGGAACTCAGAATATTAGTGGAATTATCGGCCTTGGAAGAGCTATAGAATACATTAACAGTATTGGCATTTCAAAAATTAAAGAACATACTCAATATTTAACACGAGAGCTTTATACTCTTTTATCTGAAATTGATAATGTTATTTTATATGGAGATCTTGAAAACATATTTAATATTGTTTCATTTAATATAAAAAACGTTAATCCATATGATGTTAGCAAAATACTTGATGAAACTGAGAATATTTGTGTTAGAAGTGGATTTCATTGCGCTATACCATCATTAAATCTAATCAATGCTAATGAGGGAACTGTAAGAGCTTCAATACATTGTTACAATAATTTAAATGATATAAAAAAGTTAGTTGATTGTGTAAATGAACTATCTAAATTTTTTTAATATGAATAATATAAGATGATTAACCTATAAATTAAAATACAAGTTTTAATAACAATAAAATAAACTATAAAATATTTATAAAATAAATATTTATAAAATTTCTATAATATTTTTTATGATATTTTTAATGTGGATTTTCTATAAAATTGGATTTTCTATAATATTTTTTATAAGATTATTATAGAAATTTTCTATAATATATCTAATAGAAAATTTTTATAATATTTTTAATAAATATTATTCTAACTAATAAATATTGATTTGGAGGCAAACAATGGATATAATAAAAATAGCAGCCATAATAATTATTTTAATTATGGTTATGAGTGCAGCTGCTGGTTTCTTACTTATGGTACAATAACATATAAAATAATATATAACATTAGAATTAATTTAAAAATTAATACTATTTATTAAATTGGACGAATATAAGATTAAATTATAACAACAAAATGTTTAGAGGTGTTTTTATGGTAAAGTATAGAATAGGAGCGGTTGTAGCTGAATTTAATTATGATTTAACCCATATGATGTTAGAATTAGCTAAAGAAGAAGCAAAAATTAGAGATTGTGAAATTGTGCAAGTTGTTCCAGTTCCTGGAGTATTCGATATGCCATTAGCTATTAAAAAATTATTAGAAAAAGAGGATATTGATACTGTAATTACTCTTGGTGCTGTTATTGAAGGCTCAACTGATCATGATCAAATAGTGGCACAACATGCTTCAAGAAAAATAGCTGATCTTTCACTAGAATTTGAAAAACCTGTTTCACTTGGAATAAGTGGACCGGGAATGACAAGATTAGATGCCCATAAACGTGTCGAATACGGTAAAAGAGCTGTAGAAGCAGCAGTTAAAATGTGTGATCGTTTGAAAGAAATCTAATTTTAATAAACTACTTCTTATTAAAATTTATTTTTAATAGATTTTATTATAGATTAATAGTTTTTATTAATTAATTTCTTATTAACTAATAAGTGATAAATTAAGTAATAATTAATATTAATCAATATAATATATTAACTTAATAATTAATAATATTAAATATATATTTATAAATTATAAAAGAATTTTTTATAAAAAATTTTATTTTTACATTATTATAAATCAATTAACAATAGACTGGTTTTTATGGAAATTTTGAAGCCTAATGATTTAAAAAAGAAATTTAATGATCCTTGGATAGCTCCCTATGAAAAAGTAATAACAATGGCTGATAATGATCTTGTTGAAATTGTTGAGTATCACCCATGTATATCAGGTTCACATTGGCTTGTTAATCAGTATAAAAATACTAGTAAGTTAATTTTAAATGCTTATAGAGATGGTAACAAACAAGTATTTTTAACAAAAGTTGGTAAAGAACCACTTAACCTTAAAGCCAGTGTCAATGCTGCTGGAATTGAAGAAGTAGCTATTGATGATGAAAATAATACTGTTAAAGTTGTTCATAGTGGTTTAGCAGGAGCAGGTGTTGGAGCAGGAATGTGTCGTGGAATGGGTGATGGAATAAAACAAGTTGAGATTTATGAAAAAGGTGGAGGGTCTAAACTTGGAAAAGCAGGAGTAATAACTCCAAAAATGGAAAAAGTAGTTATTGGGATTGATGATACTGATACTAAAGATGAAGGAGCTACTTGGACTATGGCCCATAATGTAGGAATAGAACTAAAAAATGAAGGTTTTGAATATTTAGACCATATTATAGTTCAATTATATCCTCATAATCCTCATAAAACTCAAAATTGTGTTTCAATAGCATTAACATTTGCTGTTTTTCCAGAAGAAAAAGAAAAACTTATTAACAAGACTATAGAACTATTAAAAAGAGATACATTGTCTGATAAAACAGCTATTGCCATATTAAACGGACTTACCATTCCCCAAGAACTTTTTGAATATTCAATGAAGGCTAAAACAGCTATGGTATCTGTAGAAGAAGCTGAAAAAGTAGCTAAAGATTTAAGTATTCAATTAATAGCTGTCACTGGAGATCATGGGAAAATAGGCGCATTAGCTGCACTTGGACTTTATAACAATCCCGATGAAGCTGTTAAAGTATATTACTAAGAATATAATCAATATACTATTTATAGTATTACTAAGAATACTACTAAAAATACTTCTAAGAATAAATAAGGAATATTATTAATAATATTCTAATACTATTACTAATTACTTAGTATATAATACTGCTAAGATTATTAATAATAATATTAATAAAAATATTAATAAAAATATTAATCTTTTAACAAAATAAGGTTTTATTATTAAAGATATTAAAACTCATTTTTTAAAATAATAAAGCTAAATTATTCAAAATTAAAGCTATTTCAAGCTAAATATTATTTAAAATTGGATATTGTTAAAAACTAAATTTATTCAAAGTTAAAAACTAAAAAAGGTCCAAATTTATTTGGAAGAAATCTTTTTGATGTTGAAATATTGTTTGAAACTTTTAGTTCAATAATATGATCTCCAGAATAAATGAAATAGCTATTTCCTCTTTTTATATCATCATTTATATATATAGATTTAGCTATTAATCCATTAAGATATATATCATAAGTTTCATTAGGTTTAAAAGATCCAGAAATAGATCCAATTCTATTATGATCAATATATACATCCATTGTAGTTCCATTCATATTTCTAGAGTTTATTATAGAATATTCAGAACCAGATATATTAGAATCATTAATATTAAAACTATGTTCTACTTGAATTCCTTCAAAAACTCCCTTTATTTTTCCATCTGATATTACATCACCAACTTGAAGATCAAGAAACATCCTAACATCATAAGGAATTCTTAAAATATTCGGTTCTTCATTCCTAACCTTGTTAACCGTGTAATATTCATCTTCAATACGGAGTTTATCACCATAGCTAAGTTCTAATGTATTTAAAGCATCTTGGGGCATTCTTATAATAGTTGATTGATTTTCTAGTGCACTATCAACAGTATAAGGACCTCTAACATATATAGTCTGATCTGGAGATCCTGGGAATATTACAAGATTTTTTGAAGTAGGTTCAATAGATAATTTCCCATCTGAATATGTAGCTGCGCTTAAAAATGTTGATATCATTACTAATAATACAAGAGCAGAGATGACAACAGGAAAATGCATCTTAATAAATGATCTGAAAAAATTACCCTTAGGTCTCTTCCTAAACATTATCGTGGTTTTTATAATAAGTTTAATCACATAATAAATTGTTAAAAGAATACCAGCTAAAGATATAATTGCTCCTAATTCTAAAGGAACTCCCTGAACAAAAAATATTGTAAAAAGACCTAAAATAATTAGTGACAGTCCAAGTGTAGTCATTCTGATGTAATTACCCATTGAATCCATCATTGTTACACGGCCATATTCCATAGCCCTATCAACAATGGTCCTTGTAACTTCATTAGCCATTTCATTTAGACTTTCAAGAGGAGACATATCATGTTTAATTTCTCCAATGTCCACTTCTTTGATTCTCATACCATGAGCATCAGCATCAAGTACAATACCAACATCTACACCATAATCTTTTTCAAATTTAATTTTTTCGAGAACTGAACGTTTTCCAGCAAATTGACCACTTAAAGGCTGTTCAAAGCTAACTTCTGGAAAGAAAAATCTAAGAAGAGGTTTAGCTGTAAGTTCAGTTACTCTTCCACTTTCTCTCATAAATTTAGTTTTTGTAATATCTGTTTTACCTTCCAAAATAGGAGAAATAATCATTTCAATCTTATCAGAGGTTAAATTATAAATATCAGCATCTATAAATGCAACTATATCTCCTTTAGAATGTTTAAAACCTGTTTTAATAGCTGAACCTTTTCCTTGATTACTAGTGTGAGATATAACATCTGCTCCTACAAGTTTAGCTTCCTCAGCTGTTTTATCATAAGACCCATCATCAATAACAATAACTTCAGTTACATAAGGTAATTCCATAGCAACATTTACAACATGAGCTACAGTTGCTTCTTCATTATAAGCAGGAATAATAATTGAAACAGATGGAGAGTGTCTATTTTCCATTTTGCACCTTTAATAAGTTTTTTAATAAACTTTATAAAAATAATATTTAAATATTAAAAATTTGATTTATCAAAATAATTTATCAAGAATTTGATGAAAGCCATCAGATTAAAACTGTCAAATTAGTTTATGGTTATTCTAATTAAAATAATTATTTATCAATTTAATAATTATTTATGTATTATCTTGTCATTATTAATTTATAAAAATTTTTAAATATCAAATTAATGGAGAATAATAAATAAAAAATAATTTTAGAATTATAAACAAAATTTAAAGCTTTAAATATAAAAATACTATGTATAAATAAGTATATACAGAAATAGGCTAATAACTATATTCAATAATATAAATTATATCCTAATATACTATCATTCTAATAGTATCACCCTAATATTAATTTAATAATATTATAATTTAATAATATTAGTTTATTAAATAATATTCTTCTATAGTATACTAATTATTCTAATATAATTATTTTAATATTAGGGTGATACTATTATAATGTTTTGATATAATATTATCTAATATATAAATTTTAATTATAAAAATATTAATCTAAGAACATATAAATATATCTAAGTACATTAAAAGTTTCAAAAATCTATTAAAAAATCTAAAATATCAAATATAATTAATCATTAATAACAGAAATTATTATAAAAATATATTAAATAATAAATAAATCCTATAAAAATAATATTTATTATTAAAAAGGTGAATTAATGAACCCTAAAGTAATGATAATCTTAGGAAGTGCATCAGACATAAAAATAGCTCAAAAATCTATTGATATATTTGAAACACTCCATATTCCATACAGTTTAAAAGTTGCATCTGCACATAGAACCCATGAAAAAGTAAAAAAATTAGTAGTTGAAGCTACAACAAATGGAATAGAAGTTTTTATGGGAATTGCTGGATTAGCAGCCCATTTACCAGGTTCTATAGCAGCTTATACTCACAAACCAGTGATTGGTGTTCCTGTTGATGTTAAGTTAGGTGGCTTAGATGCATTATTTGCTTCATCCCAAATGCCTTTCCCTGCTCCAGTAGCAACTGTTGGAATTGATAGAGGCGACAATGGAGCGATTCTTGCTGGGCAAATTATAGGGGTTAATGATCCTGAGGTTAAAAAAAGAGTATCAAAACTTAGAAAGTCATATCAAGAAAAAGTTAAAAGCGATGAAGAAAAGCTAATCTCTCAGTTAGATGGTAAATTATTACAAAAAAACTTTTTAGATAACTATGATGAAATAAGTGAGGAAAAATTAAACAAAGAAGAACCCCACACAGATAAAATATTCAAAGAGTCTGAAATTGTTGAATCAAAAGAAAATATCCCTTTAGTTTCAGTTGTTCCTGGAAGTTATTCTGATATTGAAGAAGCTAAAAATGTTGCTTTAACATTAGACAGATTAGGAATTAGTTATGATATTAGTGTAATATCTCCTATAAGATATCCTGATAAATTTAATAAATATATGGAAAATATGAAAGATGTTAAATTATTTATAGCTGTTACTGGATTGTCTGCTCATGTTACTGGATCCATAGTTGCATTAAGTGAAAAGCCAGTTATAGGAGTTCCACGTTCTGTAGAGATAAATGGACTTGATTCATTATTATCAATGGCAAATATGCCACCAGGAGTTCCTGTTGGAACAGTTGGTATTGAAAATGGAAGAAATGCAGGAGTTTTAGCTGGAGAAATATTAGGTATTTCTGATAAGAACATTGAAGAAAAGTTAAAATTAATGAAATACAAAACAGCAGATATATAAAAAACAATTAATGATAAACGAATTATTACAAATATAATAAATCATTACAAATTAAGGAATTATTGTTAATAAATTGATTATTACTAATTAATGAATGATTACTTAATATATATTAAAATTTTAGAGGAATTAATTATGGAAAATTTTTTAAATATAATAAAGGATGAATATGGAATTTTGACTATAGAAGAAGAAGTTTCTACAGAGTTTGAAGCAGCAAGAATACTTAGAGAGCATCCTAAAAAAACAGTTATATTAAAAAATGTTAAAGGTTATGATATTCCAATAATCTCAGGAATTTGTAATACTAGAGAAAAAATAGCTAAGTCATTAGGTTGTATTGTTGATGAAATAACCAAAAAAATTATTAAAGCTACTGAAAATCCTCAAAAAATAACTAAATATAAAAAAATTAATGATGCAGAATATAGCACCAAAAAAGCAGATTTAGGTAAAATTCCAATATTAACTCATTATAAAAGAGATGGGGGAGCTTATATAACTGCAGGAGTAGTTTTTGCAAAGGATCCAGAAACAGGAATACAAAATGCTTCTATACATAGAATGTTAGTTAATGGAAAAGATAAATTAGCTATAAGAATCGTTCCAAGAAACCTTTACACATATTTTCAAAGGTCAGAAAAATTAAATAAAGATTTAGAAATAGCTATAGCTATTGGAATGAATCCATCAACACTTCTTTCAACAACAACGTCTGTCCCAATTGATTGTGATGAAATGGAAGTTGCAAATGTATTTAATGATGGAAATCTTGAATTATTAGAATTGGAAAATACTGGTTTAAAAGTTCCCCAAGCAGACATAATATTTGAAGGAAAAATATTAGCCAATAAAAGAGCAAAAGAAGGACCATTTGTTGATTTAACAGACACATACGATGTAATTAGAGATGAACCAGTTATTAAATTAGATCTTATGCATATAAAAAATAATGCAATGTATCATGCTATTCTTCCAGCTGGATTTGAGCATAAATTACTACAAGGACTTCCTCAAGAACCTAGAATATTCCAAGCTGTGAAGAATACTGTTCCAACAGTTCAAAATGTTTTATTAACAGAAGGAGGTTGTTGTTGGTTACATGCAGCAATAGCTATAAAAAAACAAACACAAGGTGATGGTAAAAATGTTATACTAGCTGCACTTGCAGCTCATCCCTCATTAAAACATGCAGTAGTGGTTGACGAAGATGTTGATATTTTTGATCCTCAAGATCTTGAATATGCTATAGCTACAAGAGTTAAAGGTGATGATGATATAATTATTATCCCTAAAGCAAGAGGTTCATCACTTGATCCTGTAGCATTACCTGATGGAACAACTACCAAAGTTGGTGTTGATGCTACTAAATTACTTGGAAAAGAAAAAGAATTTGAAAGAGTGAGTTATAGTGAATAATTATTTAACAAATAGTACTATAATAATACAATCATAGAATCAAAGCCAGGCAAGTGTTTAAATGGAAAAAATAGGAGTTATAGGGGCAGGTAGTTTTGGTACTGCCCTATCACAAACAATATCGAACAATGTAAAGAATGTATTTTTATATTCAAGACGAAAAGAAATATGTGAAACTATTATTAAATCTGGATATAATTCAGAATATTATCCTAATACAAAGTTAAATAAAAACATAATCCCTACAAATAATCTAAAAGATTTAAAAAATTGTAGTGCTATTTTTATTTGTGTTCCATCAGCAGGCTTTAGAAAAATTCTTAAGAAATTAAAAGAAATTGGTGTTAATAATGAGGTTATACTAGTGACAACTGCTAAAGGTATTGAATACCCCTCATTAAATACGATGGGAAATATAATTAAAGAATATTTTGATATTGAGTATGTTGCATTATCTGGACCAAATTTTGCCTCGGAAATAATGTTAGATTTAGCTAGTATTTGTAATATTGCATCTAAAAATTTAAAGAATTCTATAAAAATTAAAAATGTCTTAAAAACTGATAAATTTAAAATAGAAATAATTGATGATGTAATTGGTCTTGAATTTTGTGGAGTAATAAAAAATATTAATGCTATTGCATATGGTATCTGTGAAGGGATGGAAATTAATGAAAATGCAAGATATGCGATTTTAAATAGAGGCTTTAATGATACTAAAAATATAATCTTGAATATCGGTGGTTTAAAATCCACAGTTGATAAATATTGTGGTTTTGGAGATATAGTTCTAACATCAACTTCAAAAGAGAGCAGAAATCATACTTTAGGAATGCTCTATGGGCAAAGAATTATTGTTGATGAAAAGTCTTCAGGAATTGTTTTTGAAGGAAAAAATTCTATAAAAGCTATAAAAGCTGTTTGTGATAAATACAAGATTAATAGTGTTATTGTTGATTTTGTATATGATGTTATAATAAAAAAAAATCTTCCAAAACTTGCTTTTAAAGAGTTATGGAATAAATTATAAGTATTATAAGGTGAAAAATTGATTGCAATAATATTGGCTGCAGGCACAGGTACAAGATTACGACCATTAACAAAAAATATTCCTAAGGCATTATTAGAATTAAATAAAATAACAATAATTGAAAGATTAGTTGAAACACTTGTTAATAATAATATAAGCCAATTCATATTTGTTGTAGGACATTTTAAGGATAAAGTCATTATACATTCAGAATATCTTGAAGATAAATATAATATTAAAATTAATATTATTGAAAATGAAAATTATTATATGACTAACACTTCATATTCAGCTTATCTTGCAACAAAAGATATTAGTGATGATTTTATATTAATTAATGGAGATAATATCTTAGATCCTCAAATAATTAGAAATATAATGAAAACTAAGAATAGTTCAATGGTTATTGATAACTATAAAAAATTAAATGAAGAATCTTTTAAAATAATTATAGAAGATGGAATAATAAAAGATATTGGAAAAAATTTAGAAATTTCAAAGTCTAGTGGAGAATTTATTGGAGTTTCTAAAGTTATTTCATCAGATCTGCCTGATTTTAATGATATTTTATTAAAATTAATAAGAAAAGATTCAGAAAATTATTATGATTTTGCATATGAAAAACTAAGTAAAAAAACTAGAATTGATTTTATAGAAACAAATGGTCTAAAATGGACAGAAATTGATGACCATGCTGATTGGGATTATGCTAAAAATCTTATAAAAGAAATTGATAATCCTTAATTTAAAATTAAAACTATTATAAATCCTGATATTTATGTCTAAAATCAAGCAATTTATAAAAGTATTTGTTAGATTCATAATAATTTTCTTTTATAAAGTATTATTTAATATTTTATCTACAAAAAATATAATAATGTTTGAAAGCGGTAATGGGAGAAATTATACTGGAAATCCTAAATATATCTATGAATATTTAATAAATAATAGTAATTATGAGTATAATGATAAATTTAAATATGTATGGTCAGTGAAAGACACCAAAATCAAAATTCCAGGAAATCCTATAAAAGTAAAGAAAAATAGATTAAAATATCTTTATTATACCATAATTAGTGCATATTGGATATTTGATGCCAGACATCCGGAATATCTTCTAAAAAAATCTAAATGCAAATATATACAAACATGGCATGGAACTCCTCTAAAAAAATTGGGTTTAGACATAGAAAATCTAAATATGGGTGGTAAAACAAATATTGATATTTATAAATCTGAAATCAAGAATAATGCAAAAATTTGGGACTATTTAATCGCTCAAAATGACTTTTCGATCGATGCATTTAAAACTGCATTTAATTTTAAAGGAGAATTTTTAAAAGTAGGTTACCCTAGAAATGACATTTTAATAAATAAAAAAGAAGACAAAGACTTTATTTTAAAAATAAAAGATGATTTAGGTATTTTAAATCCTGAAACTAAAAATAAAAAAATTATACTCTATGCCCCAACATGGAGAGATAATGAGTTTTATAATAATGAGATATATAAATTTGCGAGTCAAATGGACTTTGATTTATTAAAAAAAGAATTGTCAGATGAATATATCATGATAATAAAGTATCATTACTTAGTACAAGAAAAAATAGATTGGAATAAATACTCTGATTTTATTAAAGTGGCTGATGAAAAATGGGATATACAAGAATTATATTTAATATCTGATATGTTAATCACAGATTATTCATCAGTGATGTTCGATTATGCTTTACTTCAAAGACCTATTATATTTTATACATATGATTTAGAATTTTATAAAGAAAGCTTAAGAGGTTTCTATTTTGACATAATTGAAGAAGTTCCAGGCCCTATTATTAAAAATAACCAAGAATTATCCAAATATCTAAAAAATTTCAATTTAAATGAGTATTTTTTAGATTATAGAAACAAATATTCTAAGTTTACAAGAAAATATAACCAATACGATGATGGAAATGCATCAAAAAAAGTATCAGATATTATTAAATCATAGAACATCAAATAATGAAGGAATAATATGAAAAAATTAGGATATTACTTATTTAACATAGTTTACTATATTTTTTATCTTATACCTATTAACAAAAATAAGATATTTCTAATAATGACTCACGATGATAGTACTGAAGGAAATGTTTTGTATACAGCTAATTATTTCATGCAAAAAAATCCTAATATATTTTTCAAGTCAATAACTAGAGAAGACTATGAATTCAAAAAAAACTCAAAAATAATTGAAAAGGTCATTAATTTTTTTATATTTGTTCCTTATCATGTTGCAACATCTAAAAATATTTTTTTAGATAATATATTTCTACCATTTGCTTATACTAAATTTAAAAAGAATGTGAATATTGTTCAGTTATGGCATGGAACTGGAACAATTAAAAAATTTGCTTTAAACACTGAAGTTGGAGAAATCAGAGATTTAGCTAAATCATCCTCAGTAAAAAACACACATTTAATCGTTGGTTCTCAAAAAATGGTCCCTATATATAAATCAGCTTTTCAAATGGATTTAAATAAAATATATCCAATTGGTACACCAAGAACAGACATTTTTTTCAATGAAAATTTAATAAATGAAAAAATAAAAGAATTTTATGAGAATTATCCTGAGTTAACTAATAAAAAATTAATTTTATATGCACCAACATTTAGAGATGAAGAATACAAAAAAAAATTAAATAATTCAAGTGAGAATATTGATATAAATACAGAAATATTAAAGATTCTAAACTATCTTCCTGAAGATTATATCCTTATTTTAAGATTACATCCATATATATCCAATAGATTCTCACTTAAAGAGTTAAATTTAAGTAAAAAAATTGAAAAACGAGTTTTCAACCTTTCGAAATATAATGAAGTCAATACACTATTGTTTGTATCTGATGTTCTTATAACAGATTATTCCTCTATTATTTTTGAATATTCATTGTTAAATAAAAAAATGATCTTTTATCCATATGATCTTAAAGAGTTTGAAGAAAAATCTCGAGGTTTTTATTTTGACTATGAATCATTTGTTCCTGGAATAATATTAACAAACATTGAAGATATAGGAAATTATATAAAAAACACAGATAAAGAATATTTAAAAATAATAAAAACTTTTAAAAATAAATATATGGAAAAAAGTGATGGTTTTTCCACCAAAAGACTTTTTAATATTTTAAATAATAATAAGAATTAAAAATTGTTTATTGAAAATTAATAATTAAAATAATGTTTAAATGATAATTTAGTCAAAAATATATTACTTTGATTATCTAGATTCGATATACAATTTCAGTATTTCTATAAACATTTTTTCCTTAATAATATCTTTAAATATTAAGAACATTTTAATGTATAGCTTTTTTTCATTATATTTTTCACTATAATAGACTAGTTTCTTGAGAAGTTTAAGATTGTTATCAATTATAGCTTGATATTTAATCTTATCAAATATGCCTAAATTAAATATATTCAGATCATCATAACCCTCTAAAAAAATATCTTCTAAAAATAAGTTTATTTTATTGATAATTTCACATTGCAAATCTTGGCTTGATTCATTTATTTTATTAAGAATAATTATAAAATCATGATCTAAACATTTTTTATAGTGATATTTAAGTAAATTTTCATTTTTTTCTCTATATAAATCAGTTATTTTATTAAGGATAAATATTCTATCATTAAAATTTTTTGTATCAGTTAATTTTTGAGTTGTAGACTTATTAGCTTGATTTTCACGGATTCGCCAATAATAATTAACATTAGAAAATATTCCGATTGAATCAGCACAACAATATAACCGAGCTGCAACTAAGAGATCCTCATAAAATCTACCTTCTTCAAATTTAAAGCAATAATTATCCCAAAATGATTTTTTTATTAGCTTATTAGATGCACTTGAATCATAAACTAAATTAGGAAAATTAATAATGTTTGTAGAAGGTATATTTTCATTTGGAATAGAAATTCTATGAAGTCTTCCTTTCCATGTATTTTTTTTATTAAACCGTAAAACATTAAATAAAACTATATCATTATTATTACTTTCAGCATAATTATAAATTTTTTCATATGCATTTAAGTCAATATAGTCATCAGAATCAATGAAAGATAGATATTTACCATTAGATTTGCTTATAGCTAAATTTTTAGCAATGGCTTGACCTTCATTGTCTTTATTAATAATTTTAATTCTTGTATCTTTTTTTGCATAGTCTTCTAAAATCTCAAGAGAACCATCAGTAGAACCATCATTAACCAGTATAATCTCAATATTACTTAATGATTGATTAATTATGCTATTCAAACATTCTTGAATATAATCTTCAGTATTATAAACTGGCACTATAACACTAACTAAAGGTTTACTATTATTCATTAAATCACTTAATTTATCTATAACTATGATTCAGTACTTATGAATCATTTAATTAAATTAATAAATTTTAGATGTGTATTCACTTTTATCTGGTGAGCACAGCCCTATTTTATAAAAAATTAAATTATCTATATTTTTCATTATAGTAATTTATATATTTATTAGAATTGACATACTCCAGCCATTTTTCATTATTCAAATACCAATCAATAGTTTTTTTAATCCCATTATCAAAAGTATATTTAGGTTTCCAACCTAATTCACTTTTTATTTTTGTTGAATCAATTGCATATCTTTTATCGTGCCCTAATCTATCTTCAACAAATTCAATCAAGTCATTAGACCTATTTAGATATTTAAGAATAATTCTAACGATTTCAATATTTTCTTTTTCATTGTTTCCACCTATATTATAAATATCCCCTATTTTTCCATTATGCAATACAAGATCAATAGCTGTACAATGATCATAAACATGTAACCAGTCTCGAATATTTCTTCCATCACCATAAACAGGTAATTTCTTATTAGTTAGTGCATTATTAATCATTAATGGAATCAATTTTTCTGGAAATTGATATGGTCCATAATTATTAGAACACCTAGTTATATTAATAGGAAGGTTGAAAGTTTCATGATATGCTCTAACAATCATATCAGCTCCGGCTTTACTAGCTGAATAAGGACTGTTTGGAGAAAGAGGAGTTTTTTCTGTAAAATAACCTGTTTTTCCAAGAGTTCCATATACTTCATCAGTGGATATTTGAATATATTTTTTAATCTGACCTCTTTCATGATATTTTTTAGCTACTTCAAGCAGATTTTGGGTTCCAATAATATTTGATTCTAAAAAAATCTTAGGATTATGAATACTACGATCAACATGAGATTCAGCAGCAAAGTTAATTATATAATCAACATTATTTTCAGCTACAATACTATCAACAAGTTTAGTATCTAAAATATCTCCTTTAATAAATTTATAATTAGGATTCTCTTCAGCTTCCATCAAATTTCCTAGATTTCCACAATAAGTAAGTAAATCTAAATTTATAACATTATAATTAGAGTATTTATCTAAAATATAATGTATAAAATTACTCCCAATAAAACCTGCTCCTCCAGTAACCAATATTTCCATTTTAACTTTTCCTCACATTTATTAATATTTTAGTCTTTAAAAATTAGTTGAAGTATTTTTTAAAGATTTCCACTTTTGATCTTTTTCAGATAGAATTAACTCATCTTCATTTAAAGGCCATTCAATGTTTATGTCTGGATCATTCCAGGTGATACCGCCTTCATCAGATTCATTATAAAAATCAGTACATTTATAAGTAAATTCTGCTTCATCGCTTAAAACTAAAAAGCCATGAGCAAATCCTGGTGGAATATAAAATTGTTTTTTATTATCTTCTGAAAGAATTACACTTTCATATTTACTATAAGTTGGAGAATCTTTTCTTAAATCAACAGCTACATCAAATACTTCACCTTTGATTACCCTTACTAATTTCCCTTGTGGTTGATTATACTGAAAATGAAGTCCACGCAATACACCCTTTGTAGATTTAGATTGATTATCTTGAACAAAATCAATGTTTAATCCATTCTCTTCAAATTCTTTTTTATGATATGATTCCATAAAATATCCTCGATCATCAATGAAAACTGTTGGTTCTATTATAAAAACCCCTTCAATAGAAGTTTTAGTAAATTTAAATTTATTCAATATTATTCCTCTTTAGTTCTATTATATAGCTAGATTTAGCATTCATTAAAATATTATAAATTTATAATTATATAATAATCTATATTTATAAATATATTATGATTATGGTTATGAACAGCAAAATTTATAAAAGACAATATTTTATTAGATGAAAATTTTGAATAATTAAGATTTTCAAACACGACAATACTTTTCAAAAAGCAAAAAGTACAATTTAAAGTATACTTTAAGATTATTAAACTCAATAAGATAATATTTGATTAGTTATAGATAAAATTTAGTTTTCTACCACAATTAATACATTTATTATTTTTAATTTTACTCTTACTGATAGTATTATATCCATTTCTTTCAATAAGTAGTTCACCACAATCAGGACAATAACTATTTTGATCGGTTTGAACATTACCTAAATAAACATATTCTAAACCTGATTCAGTAGCTATTTCTTTAGCAAGTTCTAATTTACTAATTTCAGTAGGAGGAACATCCCTCATTTTATAATAAGGGAAAAATCTAGAAAAATGAATCGGCACATCTTTTCCAAGTTCGGTTACAATAAAATCGGTTAAACTTTTTATTAAATCATAAGAATCATTATAGTCAGTTATTAAGAGATTAGTGATTTCTAAATGCTTTTTATGATTATATATTGATTTTATATTATCTAAAATAGGATCAAGTTTAGCTTGACAATTATTAATATAAAATTCATTACTCATAGATTTTAAATCTATGTTAAATGCATCAATTCTAGGAAGCAAGAGATTAAGAGCTTCTTCACTCATATAGCCATTACTAACATATATATTTTTAAGACCATTTTCATGAGATATTAAAGCAGTTTCAAGAGTATATTCTAAGTACATAGTAGGTTCATTATAGGTCCAAGCAATCGACATACAATTTGCATTAATAGCATTTTTAACAGCTGTTTCTGGAAGAATTTTAATAGCTTCATTATACTCATTACTATTTTGGGATATGATATAGTTCTGACAGTTCAAACATCTCATGTTACACCCAAAACCACCGATAGAATATGCCAATGATCCTGGTAAAAAATGATAAAGCGGTTTTTTTTCAATAGGATCAATAGCTTGAGAGGATATAGAAGCATAGTTACAACTATATAACTTTTCATTTAAATTTTTACGTGTTAAACAAAACCCCAGTTTGTTTTCAGCAATTTTACATCTATGGTTACAAACATTACATTGAACATTACCATTATCTAATTTATCATACAAAATTGATTCAACAATCATTCAAATTACTCCTTTTCAAATTACTCATTAATAGTATCATCAACTAAAAAATTAATTATCAAAATATTATCAAATTTACCATCAAATGAAAAAAATATTGTTAATTAGAAACATTTAAAAGTTATTAATCATTAGATAAATGTTCATAACCCTTTGAAGATAATTTTTGAACTTTTCCATCACAATATTCGATTTCAACCTTATTATAATTATTAATTTCCCCAATAATAATGAAATTCAACTTTTTTGATAACTCATCGATAATACTATTCTCATTATCATTATTGAAAGTGAATAAAAGTTCAAAATCTTCCCCTATATGAAAAATAAGATCAAAAATATCTTTATTTAATATTTTCGACAAATCATATATTTCTTCAAATAGTGGTTCATTAGCTATTTTATCTTCATAAACTCTTATTCCAAGATTGTTATTTCTATTAAAATTTTTATTAGCCTCAAATAATTCATAAAGTTCACTTGCTAACCCATCAGTAATATCAGTGACAGATGAAGCTATTTTACTTAAAATAATCCCTTCATTTAATCTAGCTTTAGGATTTAAAGCAGCATCAATCGATAAATCAACTAAATCGCTGCTAATTTTTTTATTTTCAATAGATTTTTCAATTATTTCTTTATTTTCTTCTTTTAACAATTCAAATCCAAGTGCAGCAAGACCTAACTGTCCAGTGATAGCTAATTTATCTCCAATTTTAAACCCATATTTTTTTTTAGCTAATGATTGTTCAACTTTCCCTAAAGCAGTTCCTGAAATTATTATTTCATCATCTTCATTTGTATCTCCACCTATTAAAGGGATTTTATAATAATTGCATGCTTCTAAAATTCCATCAATCATTTCTTCGAATGATTCAAGGGCTAAATTTGGAGGAATAGCTAAACTAATCAATATTCCAACAGGTTTAGCTCCCATAGCTGCAATATCACTAACATTTACTGTAACAGCTTTCCAACCCATCTGAAAAAAAGACATTTGTAATGGAAAATGATGTTTCTGAATCAATAAATCAGTCGTAGCTACTAAATAATTTTTTTCATTTGTTAAATTATTGTTAAAATCGATTAATGCAGCATCATCACCAATATAAGAATTTAAATATTTATTACTGTTAAACTCAAAATCTTTAGACTTTTCAACTATTCTTTCAATTAGCTTTTTTTCTCCAAGATCTGAAACTTGAAGATTTTTTTTAAACATGTTGATATATTTGTTTATTAAATATAATAAAATTTTTTTAGTATAAATTGAAATAAAAGTATATTTGAAAAATATTATAAAAAATATTATAAAAAATATTATAAAAAATATTATAAAAAATATTATAAAAAATATTATAAAAAATATTATAAAAAATATTATAAAAAATATTATAAAAAATATTATAAAAAATATTATAAAAAATATTATAAAAAATATTATAAAAAATATTATAAAAAATATTATAAAAAATATTATAAAAAATATTATAAAAATCAAAAAAACATAAATAAATAGATTATTACTGGTTTAAAGCATTATCGACCCTATTTTTTATTATCTCGAGAACTAATGGGTCTGCTCCTAATGGTTCAGTGTAAATAATTTTTCCATCAAAATTTATTTTTTCTAAGTCATGATGGTGATGATGATGGCTATGAGAGCTTTCATCTTTATTTTCATGATTATGACTATGATGGTTCTGATTATTAGAGTCTTCCTCATTGTCTTCTTCATTTAGACGTAATATTTTAGGAATATCTCTTGTAGTGTGCATTCCATGAGCCAAAAATACTGGAACAGCAATTACAGTGTCAATTTCAGTGCCTTTAACTAAAATATCTAATGCTTTTGGAATATTGGGTTCATGAATTTCCATATATCCTACACCAACTTTAAAATTAGTTTCTTGTCTATACATTTCAGCTAACTTATTTATAGTTTCACTAGATAATGGTAACCTACTTCCATGACTTATAAGTAAAATCCCAGTATTATTAGAGTTAAAATTTGATTTTCCTTCTGACATATTATCTTCCTATTCTCGTATTATAATAATTTATTAATAAATCAATTTATTCAAGAAATATAATTTTAATATTAACTATAGTATATTATAAATTTTATCAATTTTTCTTTAAAATATTAAAATATTATTGAAAAATTATATTATTGAGAGATTATATTATTGAAAGATTATTAATGAAATTATTAATAAAAGTTCTAATATTATGAATAAAAAGGCATGTAATGATAAAAATAACAAAAAATATAAAAAGTAATAAAAAATAATAAAAAAGATTATTATAGAAGAAAACAAAAAATAATAAATAATAAAGCAAGCTAAGGTTCAAAAAAATTATATGTTGCTTTCAATTCTATTTTTAAGAATTTCAATTATAACATCATCAGAACCTAATGGTTCTGTATATAATATCTCTCCATCAAACTCAACAAGGCCGCCATGAGCATGATCATGAGATTGAGCATGGCTATGATCATGAGAATGGGTATGAGAGTGAGAATGATCATTGGAAAAATGAGTACTGTTTATATCTTCGTCCTCCAAAATACCTAGAATAGTAGGTATATCTCTTTTGGTGTGAACACCTGGAGCTAAAAATACAGGAACAACAATTATTCTATCTAAATCTTTACTTTCAAGCATGGTATTAATAGATTGTGCAATAGTAGGTTCACAAAGTTCCATGAAACCTTGAGAAACAGAATAATCAGTTTGAGATTTATATTGATTATATATATCTGTAATAAATTCACGATTATAATTTAACCTACTTCCATGACTCACAAGTAAAACACCTGTTTTATCTGCACTTACATCCTTATTAGATTCAAAAACAGTTGATTCAATCTTTTTATTTATAACATTAATTATTTGTGGATCAGGGCCTATACAACCAATTAAATTGATTTCACCATCAAAATTGATAGGTTTTGACTCCATTAAATAATGATCTTCAGGATAGTTTCCATCAGGGCATCTTGGATCAGTTTCTTTAGGCTCAAGACCTAAAATTATTGGTATATCTATATTCGTGTGAATACCTGGAGCTAAAAATACTGGCATAGCAATGATTCTTTTTATGTTATTATTTCTATCCAATAAGTTATCAATAGCTTCAGAAATAGATGGTTTGGCAACTTTCATATATCCAACTTCAGCATTATGACCAGTTAAAGATATATATTTTTCAAGTATATCTTTAAAAATTTCTTCTGCATAAGGTAAGCTACTTCCATGACTAATAAGCAATACACCAAAATCAGTTGAAAGTGGATTCTCTGAAATATTCAGATTTTTATAATTTGTAAATCCTTCAGAATTATTTGATTGGTTTAAATTTGAATCCATAAGAGATTACTCCGTCTTCTCCATCTTCCCTAATTTTTCGAAATACCATTTCAACCGGATCCCCAATCTCTATTTCATTAAGATCACAATCTACAAGCTGAGATGTGAGTCTTGCGCCTTCTTCTAAATCAATTATAGCTACTGCATATGGAGCAATAGTTTTAAAATCATCAGTTGGAGTTTCAACAATGGAAAAACTATGTATTTTACCTTTTCCACTAAATTGAATATTTTCAATCTTACCTTTTCTCCTACATTTTGGACAGATAACTCGTGGAGGGAAATAAACTCCATCACAGTTAGTACATTTTGATCCAATTAGATTGTACCTTTGTTGAATATGACGCCAGGTTCTTACAATATCAGACATTTAAATCCTCCTAACTCTAATTTATAATTATATTTAATAATGTATTAATTGTATTAGTTTATAATGTAATAATTAATATGTAATTTATTAATAAAATTATGCAAACTATTAATATAAGTATATAATGTATTATTAAAATCATTAATGATATAATATATCAATAAATTATGAATAATATTATATATAATAAACCATGAATTAAATTACACTAAAAAGCACTATGATTTTAATATTAAAATATTAATTTATTAAATAATCAGATTAGTTTATTTTATAACTTTATGAGATTATAGCTTTTATAAGCTTTAAAAGTCTTTTAATATACTTTAAACACCTTCAAGTGAATACTAATTCTAAATAGTTATTTATATTCTTTAATAATAATTCTTATTAATAGAAATATTATTAAAAACTTAATTTATACTAATAATTTATTTGTGATAATCATATAAAAATTTATTTAATATTAGTAATACTTCTTATCAATTTTATATTATTTAATTTATTTTCCTAGTAAATAAATCTTTGTATTGCTATAAGTTTAAAAAATATATTAATAAAATGAAAAAATACAAAACTTTTTAAATAACTTAGTACTAATATAAAGAATGTATAGTAATTTTATAAAATAAAATTTTTAATATATTTATCTTAATTTACAATTAACATGCTAATTATTATTTAATTTATTCAAATCTATTTATGGAACTTATAATTTATATATATAGAGTATATTTAATTAAATCCATGAATAGTAGTTGTTTGTATTAATTATAAAAATGTTAAATCTTTATTTACTATTTATTTTAATTTTTGGAGGATTATTTATGAGTAACGATATTTTTAACGAAGTTTCTGAGATTTTAAAACATATTATGGAAAATCCAAGTGTCCCTCGTAATATTAGAAGGGCTGCTGATGAATCTAATACACTTCTTAACAATAAAGAAGAAGATGAAACTGTAAGAGCAAGTGCAGTTATCTTAATATTAGATGAAATTAGTAACGATCCTAATATACCTATTCATGCAAGAACCCTTATTTGGGAAGTTTTAAGTAAATTAGAGTCAATTAAAACAAATTAAACATATATTCCATATCAGTATTTTTTTATTAAGTATTTAATAGATATTTATTAGCTAGTTAATAAATATATAGTTACTTAATTAATATTTAATTATTTTTTAGTTATTTATTACTTATAAATACTTAATATGATTTTTTAACCTTTTTATTGCTTTTCAATATTTATTTTTTAATTATTTAATGTTTTTTTATTTAGTCAATTTTTATCTATAATCTTAATTATATGAATCTTAATACTAAGAATCTTAATACAAAAAATCTTAATACTAAAAATATTATTTTTTATGAATCTCAATCATATTAAAATGAGTCTGATAGATTCAAAGTATGTGAAATGAACTGAGTTTTAGCTATATCTTCAACAAATTCCGCCAATGAACATGCTTCTTCAATATTTTTTCCTGTTGATATAACTCCATGATTTTTTAAAATCAATACATCTTCATTTTTAAGTGCTTCAGCAGATTTAACAGCTAATTCATTGCTTCCAGGTTTTTCATAGTCAATTTCTGCCAAGTATGGGGAAATTATTTCACCAAATCCCTCTAATCTTTTTATCCGTTTGTTAGAAAATGCAAAACCAGTTGCAAAAGGAGAATGAGTATGAACAATTGCACCAATATCATCTTTTTCTTTATATATAGCTAGATGTAAGTATATTTCAGAAGAAGGAGTTCCTTTAGTTAAATTGTTCCCATCAATATCAACTAATATTATTTCTTCTTCTTTTACTTTACCTAATGACCTCATAGTAGGAGTAATAGCTATAACATCCATTCCATTATCATTAAATCTAGCACTAACATTTCCAGCTTTTCCAGAAACTAATTTACGTTCAAAAAGATATTTTGAAACATTAACAACACTTTTAATATTATCATCTTTATCACTCATTTCATCACCAAATAGAACTGAAAGATTATTTTAAAATATATAGCTGAACGATCATTTAAAAATATTTATTCTAAATAAAATTTAACTTTTTATAAACGCCTCTATGAAGAATTGGAACTTCAGCACAAGTTGGAAGAATATTATGAACCTTTTGAAACTCAGTCTGAGTTTGAAAAGTTCCTGAATTAATCATATGAATTCCTTTATAATTTTTATATGTATTTATATGAACATGACCAGTATGGAAAATATCAGGAACATTATCAATTACAAGATGATCTTCAAGTTCTGATGCCAAAGGAGTTCTCTCTCCATATATCGGTGCTAAATGACGTTTATTTAATAATTCTTCCATTATAAGATCATTTCTTTCATGTGAAAATCCTTTAACAGTAATAGCAATATCATCAAAACCACGGCCATGATAAATAAGAGTATTCCAACCATCAAGACTAATAATCGCTGGATTACTTACAAATTCTACATTATTTAAATCATAAAGAGATTTTGCATATTTTTCAGGTATTGCAGGTTGTGGTTCAGCCACTCTTGAAGCATCGTGGTTTCCAGGAGATATAATAATCTTTACATCACTTCTAATATCTCCAAGAAGTCTAGCTGCCTCTTCATATTGTTCTGAAATATCTTTAATAGCTAATTCCTTGTCTTGATTAGGGTAGACACCAATACCATCCACAATATCCCCACCAACTATCAAATATTTAACATCTTCACCAATGGATTTTTGCTCTTCTGTTCCATAATCACCATTTAACCATTTAGTAAATCTTATAAAAGCATCTTCGAGAAAAGTTAAACTACCGATATGTATATCCGAAGTAAAAGCCGCGGAAAAATTCATTGATTTTTTCGCAATTCTTGGTACGCCTGGTTGGATAATTTGATTTGCAATAGCTAAATCTCCCTTTTTTTCAGCAAGAATACCAACAACTTCATCTTTAACAAGCTTTTCTGATTCTCTAAAAAGTTCATGGTTGTCTTTATGGAAAAGAACACTTATTTCACCTGTATCATCATCAAATACAATTATCTTATGTCCATTTTTAGTAGACCTAATCTCTTTAACCATTACAATTAAACTTAAATCTGTAGCTTTTTCTTCTAAATCAGAAATTTTCTGATATGCTTTGAGTTCAGGTCTTTTAGATAAAATATTTGATAATTTAGAGTATCTATTCTTAAAATAAGTGATTAAATTTCCAATTTCTCCATTAGTATAAGATTTCTTAGTAGTATCTTGAATTACTTTATAATTATAGTCTATATTACAAGGATCGAGATTTCTTTTACATTCAGAAGGTGAAAATCTATTTTTTTCAACATTATTTTTAGTATTAAAAGTAATATCATTAGAATTTGCTTCAGCACTATCAATATGGTCAAAATCAGATTTAAAATCAGATAACTGTGATTCTGAGTTAATTAAGCTAGATTTTAACTTAAAATTCTTAAAATCGGTTTTTTTAGTTTCAAATTTATTATTATTGAGATTATTGATGTTTTGATTATTAGCCTTAGATTTATTATTAAAATTAGTATTAAGCCCAGTATTAAAATTAGTATTAAGATTAGTATTGGGTTTATTATTATTAAAGTTAGATTTTTCATTATTATTTAGAGTTTTTTGAGATTTATGAATTGAACCGTCTGAATCATTATTTTGGTTTGGAATAGCTAACCCTAAGGTTTTAATAAAGTCCTCAACAATATCCACTCTTAAGGAGATTAAATCCTCTTTAGAAAATTCTTGACTTTTTAATTTAACAATTAAAGATGAAGAAAAATCTAAAGGATCATCCAAATTATTTATTAAATAATAAGCTTCAGGAGATAAGTTAATATTTTTTTTAGCAAATTTAAAAAGAACTTCTGTTGTCATTTATATCTATCGTTGTTTTTATGTAAAATCCACAAAATATTTTATTATAATTATAGTTTATTTTACTTTATTTTTTCTTGCTATTAAATTTTATTTTTAGTTATTATATTTTAACTTATTTTACTATAAAATCTCTTGTTATGAAATCTATTTATATAGTTTCTATTAATACAATCTCATTTGTATAATAGTCTATTATATAATTTTAGTATAATTTAAAATTAATTCATGTATTTTTAAATTTGCATGTTTAATGTTTAGCATTTTACAACAAATACTTTACAATAATACTAAAAATAATTATAAATCAATATTTAATAAAAATATAAAAATAGTTAATTTTATTAAACTAAATAAACAAAGTTAATTTAATATATATTATTAATAAATAGAATATATTAAAATGAATTTAAAAATTATTTATTTTATATTCTTATAAATTTTATATTTCTTACAAGTCTATATTTTTTAAAAGTTTTATGTTTTTATAAAATTTTAGTGATACTTTAAAACTTATTGAATAAAGATGAATTACAGAAAAATATTTAATGTATCTACTTTTAAAATATAGTTTCTCGAATAAATAGTTTCTTGAAGTATAATTAATAATTAAAATATAATATTAATACTTGAAATGCATCAATACTTATTATAATTTTAAATTATATAATTAATTTATAAACAACATGAATTATTATAAAATATGTTAATTTAGCTTATTAAACGATGGGTAATTAATGATTTAAAAGATAATTAATAACTTATAACAATATACAATGAATATTAAATAATTAATAACAATTAAATGTTATATTAATAAATATTACTAATTAAATATTATATTAATTAAAATATTAGGTGATAGTATGCCAAAAGCACTTAAGATAATTCTCATCTTATTACTTTTTATAGGATTTTTTGAAGCAGGTCTTCTTAGCTCATATACAATCGTCACTTCAGAGCCACCAGATGTTAAAGGACTTATTGACCTACAAATAAATACCATTGCAGAATTATTTAGCTCTGAAAATATTAATAGTGTTCTGATTAAGGATCCTCAAAAAGTAAATGTTACAAACAAAGTAGATGTGAGTGAAAATTTAACGTCTCTTGCAAAAGTTGATGGTGTGGATATAGATAGTATGAACTTTACTACCTATTCTGGTTCCAGTGAAGGTAAAATTTCAGTCAATATTACTGCGTTGGCTTATTCTTCACCAAATACTACATCCGGGAGAATTGTATTGTCTGGAACCCCTGATTATATTATAAAAGCCACTGCTGAAGCGAACAGTAGTGATAGTGGTATCACGGTTGATTTAAATACACTTAAAATAATTTCTATATTGAAATTCTTCAATCAAACCAGCTCTAATAGTTACTCTGTAAATAATGGTTCTGATAGGATTACTATTGGTTAAATATAAGCTTTAAAGATAGATATAAAAATAGTTAAATAATAATTAAAATAATAATTAAATATTATATTAATAGCTAATAGTAATATCATACTAATATCTAATGGTGGAAATAATGATCAATATAATTGGGATTGGACCTAGTAGAAACAATATTACAGAATCAGCTCTTAATGCTTTAAAAGAATCTGATGTTATAATTGGTTATAAAAAATATGTTGACTCAATACAGGATTTAATTAAAGATAAAGAAATCATCAAAAAAGGAATGGGAGATGAAATTTCTAGAGGAGAGCTTGCTATAAATAAAAGCTTAGAAGGAAAAAATGTTGCCTTAATTAGTTCTGGAGATCCTGGTGTTTATGGAATGGCCAACTTAATGTTTCAACTTATAAGTAAATATAATGATTTTAATCCACAACGAGATATTAAAATTTTTCCAGGTGTTAGTGCTGTTAATTTTGCAGCTTCTCTTCTTGGAGCACCACTCCATGATTTTGCAGTTATAAGTTTAAGTGATATATTAACACCATTATCAGAGATAGGAAAAAAAATAGAATTTGCATCAAAAGCTAACTTAATTATGGCCATATACAATCCAATTAGTAAAACCAGGAAAAAACCTTTTAGAATGTTTAAAAAAATACTAAATGAAACAAAAGATTCTAAAACATTAATTGGAATTGTTGATAGTAGTGAAAGTGGGTATAACAATGAAAGTCCTATAAAAACAAATATAATTACTCTTGAAGAGTTAAATGAAGAGGATATTAATATGTCCACAATATTAATTGTTGGAAACTCTTTAACCTATCTTCAAGATGGTTTCATGATTACACCTAGAGGTTATGTTATTAAATCTGAAATTCATCCACTTTCAGAAAATTTTTATAAAGAATACTTAGAAGGAACTTCTCCAATAGGACCTAATACTAGCTGTGAGTACTATCCTTGCCATGAATGTGAAAACGAGTCCCAATACTGTGATTTTTGTTATTGTCCATTTTATCCCTGTGGAGATGGATCAACTGGTGGAAAATGGATAAAAAATAAAGGTGTTTGGAGTTGTGAAGACTGTGAATGGATCCATCAAAAAAATACAGTTGAATGCATTAGAAAAGGATTAAACAATATATTAGAAGATGTTAATGATCTAAAATTAAAAAAGAAAGATTTATTAAAATTAAGAAGACAATGTATTTTAGAGAATAAAAATAATTGATAAGGATGGAAACATGGCTAGCATAAAAGATATTCTAATAGAAATGAAAAATTTATCCGAGCTAATGGTAGATTTAGCTTATTCAGCTGTACTTTTTAATAGTAAAGACGCTGCAAAAGAAGTTTTAAAGCTTGAAAATAAAGTTAATAGCTTAAATTATGAAATAAAAAAGCAATCTCTTGTGGCTGCACGTTCTGTGGAAGATGCTGAAAAATTAACTGCATTAATCGAAATAGCTGAAGCAGCTGAAAGTATTGCAAATGCAGCTAAAGATTTGGCAGATATTGTTATTAAAGGAATAAAACCACACCCAGTATTTAAAATGGTCATGGAAGAAGCAGAAGAACTTATTATAAGTGTTACTGTTGAAAAAGAATCAGAATTGTCAGATAAATCACTTGGTGAATTAGTTTTAGCTAACAGGACAGGAATGATTGTTATAGCAATTAGAAGAGATGAAACATGGATATATGGGCCTGATAAACACACTGTTATAAGAGAAGGAGATGCTTTAATTGCTAAAGGAACTGAGGTAGGCTCAGAACTCCTTAAAAAATTAGCTAATAGCGAAATTGACTTTGATGAAATATCCGATATAGTTGATGAAGAAGGACAATCGCAATCTGGAGATTAAAAATACTGAAAGATTAAAAATAACTGATTAAATAAAATATTTAAATAATTTAATTACACTTGAAATATACGTTTAAATTTATTAAAAATAAATATTTAAGAATAATAATAAATATATTAGAATAATAAATATTTTAGAGTAATAATAAGTCTATTATTATAATAATAAATATTTAAAGTAGTATAATATTAAATAAGCTTTTAAAAATAAAATAAAACTATTAACCAGAAGAGTTGGAATTATGTTTGTAGGTGATATTTATGAAGAAAATAAAACTTCTATTGAAGATGATTCGCCAAATATTTTCAATAATAATATCATTCATAGTCAACTCTTTTATATTCATATATAGAAAGATAAATTATTTATTTTCTATTCCTTATCTAATAGGCCACAGATTTAAGTATTTCTTTAAGGAAACAAATGATGTGTTAAGAGAGGCATTTATTGCTCTTTTAATATGTGCTATTGGAGATTTATTTGCAGGCATTATTATTGGAAATATGACAAGTTTTTTAGCCGCGTTTCCAGGGCTCTTAGTTATTATTCCAGGAGCTATTGGAATGAGGGGAAACATATTTGGAGCTCTTGGTTCACGATTAGCTACAAATCTTCATATAGGTTTATTGTCCCCTAAATTTAAGCGTTCTAAGATTTTATCAGAGAACATATTATCTTCACTTATTTTAACTATGATACTTTCTATTTTTTTAGCATTTTTAGCTAAAGGAATATGTATAATATTTGGATTTGAAAGCATAAGTTTAGTTGACTTTACATTAATTTCACTATTTGCAGGAGTTATTTCAAGTGTAATAATGCTACCACTAACTATGTTAATATCACTTAAAAGTTTTGAAAATGGGTGGGATCCAGATAATATATCAACTCCAGTTATAGCTGCTTTTGGAGATTTATTCACATTACCTGCTATCATTTTAGCTGTAATTTTAGTTTCTTTTTTATCAAGTGTGATTTTAAAATATAGTGTGTTTATATTTATAATATTAATCGCTATTTTAAGTTTTATTTATGGAATAAAAGCAGGTGGGGAAATGAAAAAAATTTTAAAACAATCCACTCCAGTACTGCTTGTTTGTTCATTTTTAGGAGTTACAGCAGGCGGATTTTTAAATAACTCTATTAATACTCTTCTTAAAAATCCGAGTCTTTTAACTTTAGTTCCACTTTTTTCTGGTGAAAGTGGAAACCTTGTTAGTATTCTAGGAGCAAGACTTTCATCTGCACTTCATTCAGGTTTAATAAGTCCAGTATTAAAACCAGAAAAGATAACAATTAGAAATTTCTCAATAATAATTTTTTTAGCAATAATTATATATCCAATTATTGGATTATTAGCAGAATTATCTTCAAAACTCCTTAATATACCAGGTTTAGGTTTTATACCTATCATAGGGATAAGTACAATAGCAGGTATACTTTTAATAAGTGTTATGCTTTTAATAGTATTTTTAATATCTTCATTATCATATAAAAATGGTTTAGACCCAGATAATATTGTAATTCCAATTTCAACAAGTGTTACTGATTCTCTATCATCTTTAACATTGATTTCAATTTCTATAATGATTTTAAGCCTTTTAAATTTATAAATAAATCTTCTTCTGTTCTTTATTAAATCTTTGAAAACTTTTTATTTTTTAGTTTATTTTATGTTTTAAAGTAAATTTTTGAAAATTAATATAATAATCACTCTTAGAAGCATTATTAAGTTTAAAATTAAGTAATATACTTATATAAAGATTTATAAATAGTTTTTCATGAAATTATTAGAAGTTATAAGTTTATACTATAAAAAAATTAATTCTATAAAAAATATTAATTTTAAAAGTTTTGATTTTAAAAATTATCATTTAAAAAGAATAGGTAAAAATAATCTATTTAAGGAAAAGAAAGGCAGTATTTTTACAGGCTTATCATTATTATTTATTTTTTGTTTTATAATAAGCATTATATTGATTTTAAACTTTTCAATATCCTATCAAGAAATAATTAGTGCTTCTGAAGATTCAAACTCTTTTAATTATGTAATTGAGAATCATAATAAGAATATTCCAGTTCTTAGTAAAGTTGTGATTAGTAAATTAACTGATGATGTTATTAAAAACCATAATCCAAGTTATGATAGTAGAGAAATAGTTAAAGATGAAATACAAAAGAAGTTAGAAAAACAAGAAGAATATTACCAATTAAAAAATGGCATAAATATTGAAAATGAGGTTTTATCTGTTTACAATGGAAAAGATCCATTTCATATTAATGTGAAAACTCTCGTCAATGCAAAAAAAGGAAAAGAATCATATAGTAATGTGGTTGAAAGTGTTGTTTCAATTGAAGGGCTTAAAGATCCTTTGCCTTTTTTAATGTGTAGAGAGCACCCCACACTAATTGAAAATGGCACAAAAATAGATTATAATGATGCATTATCATATTATATGGTTAAAAATGGACTTTTAAATCCAAAAATTTATGAAAATGCTACTGGTTCTTTGATAATAAGAAAATGTATATATGATCCTTATAAAATCCATGGCGAAGGATATTGCATGAAAAATTGCATTGATAATGGCTATTTTCATGAAAGTGCAGATGGAAGCTGTTATTTATGCCGTTTAGAAGGTAAAGGAAGTTGTTATCATTATGGGTTGGAAGTTTTTATTGTTCCTCAGCCTAAAAAAAATATTAATGGAAATATAACTGAAAAATCCATTTCTGGATCAGATCACGTGCTTTTCAATGATCATTATCCTGGAAATATTGTTGAATTCTTTAAAAAAGATGATATATCTGAAATATTAGTTATAGATGACTCTCATAGAGCTAAATATGGGATTTTATGAAAATTGGATTTATATAAAACTATTTAAAAATGGTTAAATTTTAATTAAAATCTATTTAAAATTAGTAGTTAATAAATAGTTAAAAATAGTTAAAAAAACATTTTAAAGGAATTTCAAAGAATGATTAATAAATAAAATAATAAGTAGCTAATAAATAGCTAATAAGTATCTAATAAGTATCAAATTTTAATGATGATAAAATGTTTTTAAAAGATTCAAGAGGGTTAACATTCTCAACAAACATGTTAATAACGTTATTTATGTTAATTTTAGTTTTTGGGGCTATCATGAATATTATTGACATTTCAAGTGAAAAAACAATGAATTCCCTAGAAGTACAAGAAATTGAAAGAATAACAAATGAAATAGTAGATATTTTAATAAATAATCCTGGAACACCAAAACACTGGGAAAACTTATATGATTTTAGTATTGTTAATCCAGGACTTAGTATTGAAAATAGTAGTGAAGTTAATGATGAAGAGTTTTACTTGAATACAGTTTCATTTAAAAAGCTTCAAATATTAAAAAATGGAGAATACGAAAACTTAATTACAAAAAAACTATTTAAAAACAAAATTAAAAGTTCTATTAGTATTTATCCTATTAACTCTAGTATTGACCCTATTACTATAAGTGATGATTTTAATAATCACGAAACTAGTTCATCAAACATTATCGCTGTAAATAGAACTGTTAGATGCAATTTTTATAGCGATTTATCAATTATAAGTGTTTCAAACATTGATAAAATTAATAATAAGTCATACAATAATTTAAATTTATGCAATCATCGAAATATTGAAAAAAATGAGCATTTTGATGATGAAAAGTATGAATGGATTTGTAAAGGATTCAAGCTCAATAAAAACGATTTTGAGGAAAAAAACTATTATGTTGTTTTTAATGAAAATAGTGTGAACAAAGAAAATTATTGGGTTTTAGACACTATAAAAAATCATTCAAACGATGAAAAAATAATTAATAGTAATAAAATTAATTTAAATGATCAGCTAAACCAATTTTTTGAAAATGAAAACTCAATGATATTTTATTTACATTCAAAAATTAACAAAAATAATATAGATAAATATGAGTATGTATTAATAGAAGTTCCAAAAGATTTGGACATCAGCAGCTTTAACATTGATTATTTTAAAGACCAAGATTGTTATTTCATTATGAAAAGTTATTATGATGAAAATTAGATATAAAAAATATTTAAAGCTTTAAATTAATTAGAAACTGCAACTGCAACTGTAACACCATTAATAGCTATTTTTTTATGAATAAGTTTTGAATTATTTTCATTTTTATTTGCTATTATAAGAGCTGCTGGTTCAGCTACTCCAGGGATATTAAATTTGTTTTTTACAAAATCTGAATGAGATATGGTTTTATTATTTAATCTTCTTATTTCATTTAAAGATACGATTTTCAAGGGTGTCTTAAGATGTTTAGCTGTTTTTAAAATTCCTTCCTCATTAGATTTAATTTCAACTGTAGCAATTGCATCAATCCGTCCCAGAGGAAGTTTTAAATTATGCATAGCTAGTTTAATAGCATTTAAAACGTTTTTTTCTTTTATATCTGCTCTTGATCCAATTCCAACAACTAATTTTTTTTGTTTAAAAAATAGGTAGTGATTGTTAAAATTAGCAAAAATATCGAAATAATTATCTTTATACATATTATTATATTCATCTTGATTAGATTTAGTATTAGAATTATATACTGAATTAGTAATTGTAGATGAAATAAATATATTATCAATATTATTTATTGACATTTCATTATCTTTTAGGTCAATGATTTCAACTGTATTTTTATTTTTATTAGTTAAAAAATCATTTAAATCGCGGATATATCTTACATTAGAATTTTCATCATTATTTAAAAAAATTTTAATATTTTTTTCATCTAAAATTGCTTTATTGAATTCTAAAATTTCATTTTTATTGATAATTTCCCAATAATATTTGTTTGAAAGAGAATCAATACCAATTTTATTATTAATATCTGTGGCAGTAGTTATTACTGGTTCTGAATTAATTAATTTAGATATTTTTAAAGCTAATTCATTTGCCCTGCCGAGATGACCAGAAAGTAAACTAATAGTAAACTTTCCATTATCATCCATAGCTAAAATAGCAGGATCAATGGCTTTATTCTTAATTTTTTTAGCTATAGATCTTATAAGGATTCCTGTAGCCATTATTCCAATAATAGCATCATATTTTAAAGTTTTATCCTCATTATCGATAAAAATATTGTCAATATTATTTTTAATATTCTTATGATATGTATCAACAGTGATTATAGTTGGATCTTTAGATAATAACGATTTAAGTTTTGATGAAAGGATTTTTCCTTTTTTTGAAACTGATAATATTGCAATATTCATATATAATCCTTCATAGAAAGGGTTCAATTTAAATAAAAAATTGAATAATAATAAATTGAATAATAATAAAAGTTAAATTATAAAGTTTGAAATAATAATTTAAATGATAATATAATCTAAATTATTTGAATAATAATCTTATCATAACCTAAATAATCAAAACAATAGTAAATAATAAACATTAAATAGAATATAGTGCATCCTCTAATATGTCATTATCACACTGTAAAGAAATTATATTAGTTCTTCCTCTACCACGCCCTCTTGAAATTGTGTTTGTAGAAATAATTCCAAGCATTTCAAGTTCATTGATAAAGTCAAAAATTCTTCTATATGAAACTGTATCTCCTTTAGAAACCTCTTTATATGTATCATAAAGTTTACCAGAGGTAATTTCTTCTTTTTCCTGAGTTAAATTTAAAATTGCTTCTAACACTCTCTGTTGTTGAGCAGGTAGTGTGGTAATAAGATCTGTTATTTTATTATGTTCAATCTTATCTTTTGCTTCTCTAACATAGTCACCATGGACAAGCTTAGACTCTTTTTCATCAGCTATTTCACCAGCTGTTCTTAAAAGATCCAATGCATACCTTGCATCTCCTTCTTCTTTAGCAGCCATAGCTGCACAAAGAGGAATAACGTCATTTGTTAATGTTTCTGGGTTAAAAGATAGTCTTGATCTTTCTTCTAAGATATCAACTAACTGTTGAGCTCCATAAGGAGGAAAAACAATTTCTCTATCTCTAAAACTACTCATAACTCTGCTTTTAATGAATTTTTTAAAATCAACATAATTACTTATAGATAATATTGACACATTATCAGTTCTTGTTAGTGTATAAAGAATCCCATCTCCGTCATTCTTAAGAAGAATATCTATCTCATCTAAAACAACAATCAAGATCATCTTATTTCCATATAAATTAGATTTAAGAATATCTCTAAAAGTATTTACAACTTCTGCCTTAGTCCATCCTCTATAAGGAACATCTCTTCCCATTTGTTGACAAAGTTTAGCTATAACCTGATATTCTGTTGTATAATCTGTACATCTAATATATTCAGTTCTAATTCTTAATTCTTTATTAGATGCAGCTTCTTCTAATTGTTTCATTGCAAATTTAGCTGCTGCAGTTTTTCCAGTCCCTGTTTTTCCATAAATAGTTACATCAGAAGGTGTTACATTGTTTAAAGCTTCTATCCAGTATTTAGCTATGCCCGTAATCTGGTCTTTTCTATGAGGTAAGTTATCAGGTAAAAATCTGTGGTCTAAATATTGTTTATCTTTAAAAACGGAACCTTTGTCAGCCAAATTATCAAAAATATTAGTCATTGCATCACCAGTGTTTGAATTATGATATTAATGTTAATTTATGTATAATATATAGTAAAATTACAGCCATTGCTAGGTTTACAAAAGTTTATATTTCATAATACTAAATTCACTTATTAATCTTCTTATATAGTAATAAAATACATACTTTTTTCAATTGAATATAATTTAAAGATTTATGAATAATTAAAATATAAATGCCACATTTTTCAATATCATATTATCATATAATTACTATCAAATTGTAATTACTATAAATAAAATAATATTGAAATATCTTGTAGATTAAATATCAATATTAGTATTACATATCAATATAATCTCTAAATATCATATAATATCAAGAGTATCAATATATAAAACATAATAAAATAATAAATAAAAATAATAAAAATACAAAACAAATATACGAAAATATTTAATTTATGTATTTGATTATTATCTAACTTTTATTAAATTATTTTAATATGCAATGTTTTAATAAAAGTATAACTCAAATCAATATATTATAGATAAAAAAATATAATAAATTTAAACCTAGACATTATTTTGTATTTTTACTATTTTTATTTGGTTTTTATACTATAAGATAATATGACAAGTGTATGTTTAAAATTACGTTTGTTTAAAATTATAATTTTTTATCTAATGCTATTTATGAGCCTAAAAATACACCTTAAAATATAATAAATATTGATTTTTATCTAAAAAAATTAATTTTAGATATTTTTTAAGATTTTTTATCAATACTTTTTATTAATAATACTTTATAATGCTAAAAAATATTTATACCTAAAAAATATTTATTATAGAAAATACTTATTCTAAAAAAATATTATTAATAAAAATACCTAATAATAAAAGTTTCTATAAAATTTTTAAATGTTTCAAGTGTATCCTATACTTCAAGTGTAATATTAGAAATTAAAACATATAAACTTATTTATTAAAAAACTTTAAAAAAATAATAAAAATAATCAAGTTCAAAAATCAATCATACAATGGATTAAAGAGTTTAAAGTAATTAATTTAAAAAATTAAAAATATTAGTACTATAAATTATAAAACAATTTATTTTAATTGTTTTTTTAAGTTAAATTAATAATATTATCTTTTTTTATCCATAAAAAAAGAATATTTAATTTTATAATTAAAAACAAATCAATTAAATCGAATGAAATTATATGAAAAAAATTATAAAACAAATTTTTTAATATTATTAGATATAATAGAGAAAAAAAGAAAATATTGAAAATATTAAAATATTAAACATTAAATATATATTTTTTTAAGAAATCTGAACATATATTTCAAGTGTAATTAGATTATCTAAGTCTTTATTTTTTATTAAAAAAATCAGTATTAATTTATTATAAAAAAAATAAATTAAAATATTCATTTTACGATAATAAACAAAATTCAATAATAAACAAAAATTTTAAGGATATAGCATTAATACTTTAAAAAAATCATTATATGAAAAAATTAAAAAATAATCCAATAATAAAAATCAAATAAAATTCGTTACTTTTAAAATTTTTTTATTTTATAGTTTAAATATATTTTTTAATTATGTACATTTAAATAAAAAAGGAAGTGAGAGGTGTATTGCAAGTGAAAGTTATTTTTCAAAAAAAGAAAATTCAAGACATCTATTTCAAGTGTAATTTTATTATATTTTTTAAAAATTAAAATCTATTTAAAAATATTTAATTAAAATTTCAAGCATTTAAATTAGTTTAAATAATAAAATAGCTTATAAAAATGTTTTTTTAAAAAAATCAATACTAAATATTGAAAAAATAGATCAATGAAAGGCTAATTTCTAATTTTTTCAGTTGAAATGCATGTCTTCAATCATACAAAATACTAAAATTAACTTTCACTTGCAATACACCTCTCACACTCACAAAATATATAATTGTCAATAATTAATATAAACATACATTTCAAGTGTAAAACTTTGAAAAATTATAATGTATAAAAGTCAATATATAAAAATTAATTATATAAAAAATATATTTAATTAAGATATATTAATTAATATAAATAATAATATTATAAAATTAATAATATAAAATAAATAAAAAATATTAAAAATAATAAGTATTAAACAAACATACTATTATCATTTATTTGCGAATTTTCACCTTCACCAAATGTTTTACCAGTTATCCAAATACACTGTAACTTTCCTTTAAAAACTTTTTTAATTGATAATATTAAACTATTTTTTGTTAAACCATCTTCATATATTTCTTCAGAGATAACAAATCTATTTAAAACATTATCTGGATGCTCAAGCTCAAAATCAAGAAGAAACTGATTTAAAGCAAATCTAATGTCCCATATAAATTTCTCTCTTTTTTTATTCGCTGAATCTTTAATCAAAGCTACTTGTTCAGGAGCTATTTCAGATGCACAACCAATAAGTATCATATCTTCTTTATGTTTTGGCTGTATAAGATCAAGTACATGTTCATTTGGATAGTTTATAAGAAAATGGAAATTAGAAGTTTCATCAGGTATTTGTTCTTTAAATAGGCCTTCTTCAACAAGCCATTTTTTGATTATTTTTTCGTCAATCATATAATCACTGTCTATTAAGAAATTATAATATAAATTAAATTACTTTTTATATATTATAATATATTATATAAATATATAAGTAGTTATATAACTAATTTTTACTATATGTAAATTAAAGGTTAATTAAATTTTAATTATACAATAATAATTAAATATTTTTAAATAATAATTTTTATTACTCTCAAAAAAATTTAAAGAACTATTAAAATCATGAATATTAAAATCATTTTCAATGAATAAGGTTTTATAATGTATTTTCAAGATATAACTAGCTTACAATTTTTTATACCTTTTTCATTGGGTATATTGATTTTTTCAATATTATTTGATATTTTTTTAGGTGAACTACCAACAAAAATACACCCCGTAGTTTTCATTGGTAAAAATATTGAATTTTTCTTAAAATACTTAATAAAAATTAAAAACAAATTATCTGGACTTATTTTAACAATATTAGTTTTATTAATAGTAATATTATTTTTCATAGTAATATTATTAATATCTAGCTATAATCTTATTATCTTTGTGATAATATCATCGTTAATACTTTCTTCAACATTTTCAATTAGAATGCTACTTTCTTCAGCTAAATCGATTTCCAATGATTTAGAATTAGATATTAACTCTGCAAGAGTTTCCATGTCATATTTAGTAAGTAGAGATACATCTGAACTCACTGAATCTCTTATTATTTCCGCCACAATTGAAACATTATCTGAAAATATAACAGACTCTGTTATTTCACCGGTATTCTATTATATTATAGCTAATATTATCCTTATCTTAGTTTTATCTTTAGAATTGTTTAGCTTTTCTTCAGTTAATATAAATATTTTAAATATTATAATATTTTCTGTTATTATAGCTATTTTTTATAGAATAATTAATACATTAGATGCTATGGTTGGATATAAAAATGAAAAGTATTTTAATATTGGATATTTTCCAGCAAAATTAGATGATATATTGAATTATATCCCTGCTCGTCTTGGAGGAGTTTTAACAGTTTTAGCATCTTTTTTATATAGAAATCAAGGATTTAATTATAAAAATAGCTATTTAACAATGTTAAATGATGCTAAAAAATGCCCATCCCCAAATTCTGGATTTACAATGGCAGCTGTTGCAGGAGCTTTAGATATTTCCCTTACAAAAAAGAATGTTTATAAAATCGGTAAGGATAAAAATGTCTTAAAAAAGAATGATATCAATAAAGCTATTAAGCTTTCTAAATTAACTATTCTTTTATCTATTTTGTTTTTAATTTTAATTTTTTTAATATTTATATTAATTATTTTTGTATTTTTGTTATAATCTTAAAATTCATTTTAATTTTTATCATAACTTTAATTTTAGAAAGAATTATTTTGATGGTGTTATTTTACCTATTTAAAATTTATTTTTAATAATATTCTTTAAAATAGCCATTCTTACAGGAACACCATAAAAAGCCTGTTCAAAATACTTATTATATTTAGTATTATCAATATCTGTAGATATTTCATCAACTCTTGGAAGAGGATGCATCACAATAAGATCTTTTCCTTTTACAAGGTCATGATCAATCAAATAAGCTCCTTTTATTTTTGAATATTCTTCTTCATCTGGAAACCTTTCTTTCTGTATTCTAGTAACATACAAAACATCAATCTCATCAATAACATCTTTCAAACTATTTGTTTCGTGAAATTTTACATTGTTCTTTTTTAGATCATGGAGAGTTTCTTTTGGCATTTTTAATTCATCAGGCGATACAAAGCTCATTTGAGCATCAAACATTCCAAGTGCATAAGCTAAAGAATGCACAGTACGGCCATATTTCAAATCCCCTACTAAAGCAACATTTAAACCTTTAATTTTATCAAATTGGCGCTTAATTGTGTAAAGATCAAGAAGAGTTTGAGTTGGATGTTGTCCAGCACCATCTCCAGCATTTATTACAGGAACATCCACAATATCTGAAATAAATTTTGCAGCTCCTTCTAAACTATGTCGAATAATAAGAGCATCTGAATAAGCTTCAAACATTTTTGATGTATCAGCTAAACTTTCTCCTTTTGAAACAGAACTAGCTGAACTTCCAGCAAAACCAACACAATTACCACCTAATCTTTTCATGGATGTTTCAAAAGATAAACGAGTTCTAGTTGAAGGTTCAAAAAACATCATTCCCAATATTTTACCTGCTAATTCATCTGAAAATTCCTGGGATTTCGCTATTTTTTCAAGATTTTCAGCTTCATTTAAAATAAATTCAATATCTTTTTTTTGAAAATCCTTTATTGATATTACATCATTCAGATTAAAAATTTTAATCACACTCTAAAAAAATTATAATAATTGTATTATATTTTTAATAGCTATATATTAGCCATACTTATATTTTTATAGTAACTCTATTTATTTATAATATCATACTTGGTTATATTCATATTTTAGCCATATACCCACATATTTAACCATAATATTCATATTAATAATATTTTGATATTTATAATAAATATGTTTATATTTATAATAATAATTTTATATAATATATTTTATTATTTATCATTAAATTTTTATTATTTTCACTTGCAATTAATGAATATTTAAAATATCAAAGTTTTCTTCCAAACATCAAATAACCACTATGCCCTATCATTCTAGTTTTAGGCCTTGTACCTTGATTTCTTACTTCAATTTCTCTTTCAAGTGTTTCAATAATTGATAAATCTAGGAAACCTATCTTTTTAGCTATTTTATATGAAGTTTCAATTTGATCTATATATGGAGCATAAACAGCAAGATATCCGCCTGTATTTAAACAACTATAAACATCTTCAAATATTTCATATGGTTTGATTAAATCAAGAAAAATTAAGTCTATTTCGTTTTCTTCAATTCCTTCTTTTATATCTTTATTTTTTATTTCAATAATGTTATCTAAACCAAATTTTTCTATATTACTTTTAGCTACCTCTGCAAAATCTTCTCTAATCTCGTAACTGTAAACATTTCCACATTCTCCAACAATATTTCCAAAATTTAAAGCTATAGCACCAGCTCCAGTACCAGCATCAACAATTCTACTTCCACTTCCAATACCACACTTTGAAATTATTGTACCAATGTCTTTTTGAATCAATATTGAACATCTTCTATCCATTAATTCTATAAAATCATTAACAGATGGTTTAATTACTTTAAATTTTTTTCCCAAGTGTGTTGTTAGTGTTTGACCTATTTTTGCATTAGCTAGATCATTTTGATCTATAATTCCTAAATCACTCTGAAAATCAGATTTTTGATCAATAATATATTTTTTAGATCTTTCATCTATTATAATTATCAATTAATCACCGTTTATTTATTATCTTTGATTTATATTGTTATTTTTATTTTATCTTTATCATTCTTGTTTTGTCTTTATTATTTTTGAATTTATTTTATCTTTAATTTATTATTTTATTATTTTTTCTTTATCTTTTTTCTTATCTTTTTTCTTTATCTTTTTTATTTATTTTTTTCTCTTTATTTTTTCTTTTTATTCTTTTTATATATTACTTTTCATAATCTCTCTCACAACTTATTTAAAGATGTTTTACAATATAAATCACATGGAAAAATTTATTGAACATCCTTTTATAAAAGAAAATACTGCAGAAGCAAGGATATATCAACAAGTTCTAGCTGCTGATGTTCTTAAAAAAGGAAATACAATGATTGTTGCTCCAACTGCTTTGGGAAAAACTCTTGTAGCTGTATTAGTAGCTGCAGATAGACTTAAAAAAAATAAAGGTTCTAAAGTTCTTATTTTAGCTCCTAGTAAACCTTTAGCAATTCAACATGAAGAAAATTTTAGACATTTTCTTAATGTAAAAACTACTTCTATTACTGGGGCTACTAAACCAGATGAAAGAAAAAAAAGATGGGATGATTCTCAAATTATTTGTGCAACACCACAAACAATCGAATCAGATTTACTTAATGGAAGATATGATCTTGAAGATGTATCTCTTCTTGTTTTTGATGAATGTCATCATGCTGTAGGATCTTATGCTTATGTATATCTTGGACAAAGATATGTAAAAACAGCTAAAAATCATTTGATTCTAGGATTAACTGCTTCTCCTGGTTCTAATAAAGATAAAATTCGGCAAATATGTGAAAACCTTTTTATTGAAGATGTTGTTGTAAAAAATGAGGATGATGTGGATGTAAAACCTTATTTTAATCCTATTGAGATAGATTGGGTTAAAGTTAATATGAGCAAAGAGCTTGAAAAAATCAAAAATCACATTAATAAAGCTCTTAGGCATCGATTAAAAATGTTAAAAAATTTAAATGTTATTTCTACCATTTCTGTTAATAAAATTGATATCTTAAAAGCTCGAGGTAAAGTACAAAATCGAATTGCTAGAGCTACAAATCCTCCAAAAGAATGTTATCAAGCAATTTCAATTTTAAGTGCAGTTATTAATCTTCAACATGCTTTAGAACTTTTAGAAACTCAAGGTGTTTCAACTTTCAATAAATATGTTTCAAGGATAAGAAAAAAGAATACTAAGGCTGCTAAAGGACTTTTAATAGATGCTGATTTTTCTCAAGCTATTCTATTAAGTGAACAAGCTGAAAAAAATGGATGGGAACATCCTAAATTAAAAAAACTCATGGAAATATTAAAAGAAGAACTAAACATTGTTGATATTAAACAATCTAAACTAATAGAAAGCACTGATCAAGAAAACAATCTCTCTAAAACCAACAACTCTTCTAAAGATAATAATTCTTATAAAAATAATAGCTCTTCTAATATGAATAAAAATAAAAGAATCATCGTTTTCACACAATTCAGAGATACACTTGAAATGATCCAGAAGAAGTGTGAAAAAGAAGGTATTAATTCTGTTAAATTTTATGGTCAAGGATCAAGGGATGGAGAAAAAGGACTTACTCAGACAGAACAAAAGAATATTATTAAATCATTCAAAATTGGAACTTATGATGTTTTAATTTCAACTAGTGTTGCTGAAGAAGGAATTGATATTCCTTCTGTTGATTTAGTTGTTCTTTATGAACCTGTACCTTCGGAAGTTCGAATGATTCAAAGAAGAGGAAGAACTGGAAGGAAAAATACTGGTAATATGAAAGTTCTCATTGCTAAAGGTACTAGAGATGAAGGTTATTATTGGGCAAGTTTAAATAAAGAAAAACAAATGAAAAAACATTTAATAGATAAAGATTCTTTAAAAAATTTAAATAAAAACTCTTTCAATAAATCAAAACATGAAATAAATTCAAAAATAATTGGAAGAAAGGCAGAAATAGGCGTTATTTTAGACGATGACGGTATTTCAATAAATAATAACCATAATAATTATAATGGTAATATTAATAATATTAATAGCGATTTTGATAATAATTATGATAATTATAATAATTTTAATAATTCTAGTAAAATAATTAAGAATGATATCAACAATAATACTCAAAATAATAATATTCTTGTTTATGCAGATTCAAGAGAAGGAAACTCTAATGTACTTCGAGCTTTAGATACAATCAATGTCAATGTGAGAATCAAATCTATGGCTGCTGGTGATTATCAAATTAGTGATGATATTGCTATTGAAAGAAAAACAGCTAAAGATTTTATTGATTCTATCGTTGATAAAAGACTTTATAAACAAGCTAAATTAATGAAAGAAGAGTTTAAAAAACCAATTTTAATTTTAGAAGGAGATGATATATATTCTGGTTTTTTATCTCCTGATGCTATTAGAGGTTCTATTGCATCTATTGCAATAGACTTTGGAATTTCCATTATTCCAACTAGAAATCCTGAAGATACTGCAGCTATGATTAAAAGAATTGCTATTAGAGAGCAAAATCAAAATAATAATCCTATTCAAATCAGAACTGAAAGAAAACCCACTGAATTATGGGAACAACAGCTGTTTATTATTGAATCATTGCCTAATGTTGGTCCTGTTACAGCAAAAAAATTACTTGAAAAATTTTCAACAGTTCAAGCTGTAATTGATGCGTCTATTTCAGAACTTAAAGAAATTGATGGTATAGGATCTAAAACTGCTGAAAATATTAGAAAAGTTTTAGACTCTAAATATTTAAGCTTTAAAGATAATGATAAAGATAAAAAATTATTATAACTTATACCTTTTAATTTATAAAAAATTTTTAAATATCATCAAATAATTTCCATATTTCAGGATATTTTTCTGAAACAGCTTCATCTATTAATTTTGAGGCTTCTTTACTTATACTAAATTCTGGCTTAGTTTTCCTTAAATATCTAAATACTGCACTTGATTTAGCGGACCATAGAGTGATTCTAGGGTTTTTTTCAATTATTTCTTTTACTTCTTCTATACTATCTATTTCATAATCGCTTAATTGATTTTCCTCTTCAATTTCAGCTGTTTTTGAATCAATATCTTTATTTTGGATTTTATTTTCTTTTTCTTCAATCATATCTTCTTCAATATTTTTTCCAATTTCTTTCACTGTTATTTCTTTATTTTCCTCTATTTCCTCCTCATCTTTTTTACTTTCTTCTTTATCTTTCCTTTGTGCTGTTTCAATTAATTTTTTTTCTTTTTCATCTGCAATATCATTTGATGTTTCCTTTATTTCAGACCTTAAGGAGATTTCAGTTTCTGTTTCATTTAATTGTTTATTTTCATCATCATTAACTTTTATTTCTTGAGTTTTTTCCTCAATATTTTCTTCATCCTGTTCTTCATTATTTTCTTCAGTTATTTCTTCAAATTTTTCTTCAGTTTTTTCTTCAGTTTTTTTTTCTTCTTTTTCATCATCTGAGCTAGAAAGAATATCTTCCAATGTAATTGAAGAATTTTTATTTTTTTCATCTTCTTCATCGTCTATTTTTGGTATTAATGAGTCTAAACCTCTTCCCAATCCTCTTTTGTTTTTTTTATTATCTACCATTTTTTAACCCCCATCACTCTCTAAACTTAATATTTCTTTAGCTAATTTTAAATAAGATCTTGCACCTCTACTTTCTTCATCATATGCTATACAAGGCATACCATAACTTGGAGCTTCAGCTAAACGTATATTTCTTGAAATCACTGTTTTAAATATGTTTTCTTTATCTCCAAAATATTTTTTTAGCTCACTATATACTTCTTTTCCAAGTCGTGTTCTAGAGTCATATAATGTTAACACGATTCCTTTGATTGGTGAAGGACTTCTTAAACGTTCTTCTACAAGATTAATTGTATTTGTTAAATCAGCTAGCCCTTCCAATGCGAAGTATTCTGCTTGTATTGGTATTATTAAACTATCACTTGCTACAAGACCATTAATTGTTATCACTCCTAATGATGGAGGAAGGTCTATAATTATATAGTCAAAAATGTCTACTATTGGTGATAATAATTCTTTCAAAACTAAGTGATAATTATCTAGTTTGCTTAATTCAACTTCTACTCCACTTAGTGAAATATTACTGGGGAGGATGAATAAGTTTTCAACAATTGTTGGAATAATAGCTTTTTTCACACTTACCTGACCACTTATTGCTGCATAAACTGTATTTTTTAGCTCTTGTTTGTTTATTCCAAAACTTGTAGTTGCGTTTCCTTGTGGATCCATGTCAACAAGTAGCACTGATTTACCTAATGTTGCAAGTGATGCAGCCAAGTTAACTGCTGTGGTTGTTTTACCACAACCACCTTTTTGGTTTATTATTGCTATTGTTTCTCCCATTTTATCATTCCTTTATAATTTTTATATCAATTGATATTAATTTACTTAAGTTATATATTATCATTTATACTATATAAGTTTTAAATTAAAACTGAGTAGTTTTTATTTATAAGTTATAATTTATTTCTTATAAATTAATTTTTATAATTTTTAAGTTATTTTTTATAAGTTATAATTTATTCTATATAACTTATATGTTTTATTTTTTAAGTTATTTTTTATAAGTTTTAAATTATTATTTATATATTATATATTATAATTTATAACTAATTAGTTATTATTTATTTTTTATAAGTTATATTTTATTTCTTATAATTTATTTTTTATAAGTTTTAAATTAAAACTAATTAGTTTTTATTTATAATTAATAATTTATTTGATTTAACATATAACTTATATATTATTTATTATATCTTATTTATTATAATTTATTTGTTATATGTTATAACTTATATCTTGAAATTTATAACTTATTTTTTATAAATTAGTATAAATTTTTATAAAATCACCCAATATCTGATGATTCAAAGAAATAATTAAGAAAATAAAATAATACTAAGATATTAACTAGAATAGAACAATACAATTTGAATAAAACTAGAATAATAAATAAAACATTAAATAAAGTATAATGGAGATGAAATATAAGAAATAAAAAAATAAAAACTAAAATAAAAAACTAAAATAAAAATAATAGTTAAGATAATAATGATAAATCATTATTATACTTGTTCGTCCTCATCAAGAGCTAATCTCATATTGTCAGGATCTTGAGGTAAGTGAGCTAAGAAATCTTCTGCAGATCTTCTAACATCCCTTGAACCAATTATATATCTTCCAACAACAATTATGTCTGCTCCAGATTCAATAGCTTCATCAACTTTTTCAGGAGTTATTCCACCAGCAACAGCAACTAGACCATCACCAATTAATTTTTTAATTTCTTTGATATTACCCCATTCAGTCATGTCACTAGTATCTTGACCTTTTTCAGCCATTGAAGTTTCAAGATCAACATTTCTATGTAATAAAACAATGTTTGGTTTAAGATTATCTTGTAGTTTATTAATTTTTTCTTTAAAGTTATCAACATTCATCATATCAAGGATTGAATATATTCCTTGTTTTTGAGCTTCATGAATAGCTTTTTCAATGGATTCAATTGTTCCAAGTCCAGAAATAGCTACTGCATCAGCTGTTTCATCAGCTGCCATTTTAATCTCAACACGACCAACATCTAAAGTTTTTAAATCAGCAATAATGAATGCATCAGGTCTAAGTTTTCTTATTTTACTTACTACTCCAACACCAAACTTCTTAATCAGTGGTGTTCCAGCTTCAAGTAATATTCTTTCTCTATCTGGAACTGCAGAGATAATTTTTTCCATTGCATCGAGATTATCGAGATCAAGTGCAACTTGAACATAAGGAGGAGACCATAGTCTTGTAACTTTGAATCCCATAATAGGGTGTGTTCCTCTGTCTTTTTCAGCTAATACTTTATTAATTCCTGGATAATCAGACATTGCTCTTCTAATAGCTAATTTAGTAGCTCCATAATTGTATTGATATATTTTTCTGTAATCTTCAGCATCAGGATGTATAAATACACTTACCATAATTACAATGTCTTCTGCAATATCTTTTGGAATAAGACCTTCTTCAACTGCATCAGCAACAGCTCTTCCAACAGCAGTTTGTGCAGGTCCAAATATTTTACTTGCATCATCTAAATCACCAACAGTAACTTTTGGAATTATTAAAGTTGCTGGTTTAGTCATTAAATTCGGTCTTATAACAGATAATAGAGGTGTGTGTCCAATAGATAATTGTGTCATTCCATTTGCAAATGCAGTTCCTGCAGGACCTTCTTTATCTCCAATTATTAAATCAACATGAGCTAATTCGTTTCCATCCCCAACAAGGGCTTCTCCTATTTTATACATCAATATGTCTCCAAAATTTTAAATAAATTTTAAATAAGTTTAATTTTTATAAATAGAATATTTATAATCAGAATATTTATAAATAAGTTTAATTTTTATATATTAAATATTTGTTTTTAATTAATATAATATTTCCTATAAACAATTTCCTATAAAATATTTTCTAAATTTAATAATAGAATGATTAATAGCTATAATGATAAACATATTCTATTTAAACACATTCTATTTAAAGTTGATTCTTTCAGATAAGTTTCTTGGAATAGGTAACTTTCTGAAAGGTTTTTCCATTGTTTTAGATAAAATTTGATAAATAACTTCATCAAGCTCTATATCACAGTTATTTTTTGTTTCTCGAATAGTCACATTGAAAACATTTGTTTCTACTTCTTTATCACCAATGACAATTGTATATGGAACCCAATCAGTAGCTGCATTTCTTATTTTCTTTCCAACACGTTCATCCCTATCATCAACATCTACTCTAATGTTATTAAATGCTATTTCATCTGCAACTTGATTAGCATACTCTAAATGCTTTTCTCCAACAGGTATCACTCTAACTTGAATTGGTGATAACCATACTGGTAACATTGGAGGCTTTTCATTTATTTCAATGGCTGTTTTTTCAAGCAAACTACATATAACCCTTTCAATACTTCCAGTAGGACTGCAATGAAGAATAATAGGATAATCTTCTTTTTCATTTTCATTTAAATAGCTAATATCAAATCTTTTTCCACTTTCAACATCAATTTGGACTGTGGGATTTTCAATAGGTCTACCAAGATAATCCATAGCTGCAAAATCCATTTTACAAACCCAATAATGTTTTCTTTCTGGTAATATCTCTAATATAACTGGTTTATTAAGTTTTTTAGCAGTTTCATACATCCAATCTTGATTTTCTTCATAAAAATCTTTTGTAGCTCTAAAAATTACTTCATAATTCACTTCAAAATCTTTTCCAGTTTGGATACACATATCAACCTGATTTTCAAATTCTATTAATGATTGACTCATATCAGCACATATTGAATGCATATCAGGCATTGTGAATCCTCTAAGCCTTTTTAAACCTACTACTTCTCCTCTTTTTTCAAATCTAAAACTATAAGTGGATAGCTCATATACTCTTGCTGGTAAGTTTTTCCAAGTTAAAAATGAATCAGCTAAAACTCTAAATGCCCCAAAACAACATGCAAACCTTAACATTAATTCTTTTTTGGTTTGGATTTTATATTGTCTTTCTCCAAATTTCTCTGCATGTTCTCTTATTGCATCATTAGCTAAATCATACATTACTGGGGTTTCAATAGGCATCGCACCTCTTTCTACTACAAGATCATATACATAATCAGATAACAAATCTCTGATAACTCTTCCTTTAGGATACCACTTTAAATGCCCAATATCAGCTGCACTTTCATAATCAGCTAATTCTTTTTCTTTCATTAATCTAACATGTGGAGGTTCAACATCTTTGCTTTTACCAGTCCCAAGTTCATACTTAGCTAATTTTTCTAAATCAGACTTTTTTTCATATTTATATTTTTCAGCGTCTTCTAAAATACTATCTTCTAATATATAAAATTTAGAAGGTTCTGATTCTTCTTCACCAATTCCATCAGCTGAAATATCAACAGCATCTATAGATCTTGAAAGTTCTGATAATGGATGACCTTTACATGATATTTCGAAGGATTTGTACCATCCAAATGGAACTCTTGAAACTTCAAAACCACGGACAGATAATTCTTTTTCTGCCATTTTTAATATTTCAATAGCTATTTTTGGAGAACTGAGTGAAGATGATAGATGGGCATAAGGATATAATACAATTCTTTCTGCATTGACTTGATCATTAGTTGATTTTATCTCGTTTATTAAATTATTCACAACTCCTGCTGGGTTTTTCTCATCTACTTTTTCAACAGCTGTAAATACAACTAAAGCTTCGTTAAAAACACCTTCTTCTTTATCTTTTTCTATTTCTTCAGCTATTGGAGTCTTATTTTTTGTTTTATACTTTAAATAATCAGAGTGTATTAGTAATACTTGCATTAAATCACCTAATTAAGATATTATTGGGAAAATTTTAATAATAAACTAAATAATATATTAATAAATAGTTCTTATAATAATAAATATTTCTTATAAAAAATTAATAGTCCTTATAAAAAAACTTATAAATAATTTTTATAAAGACTAATAGATAGTTTTTAAATAAAATTATAAATTTATATTTTATTTTATATAAACTATATTTACTTTTATTTTAACTATTTTTCATATTTTTAATGTATAATATTTAATATTTTTATTCATATTAATATTTCATTATAATATAAAAGCATATTTTATTATCATATAAAAACAGCTAATAAAATTTTTTAATAGATAATAAAACTTTTTCATTTTCTATAATTAATTTTTTAGATTTTAATAGTTGAATATTTAATTAAATATGATATATTCTATTAGAATTATTGACTATCACAAATTATTATACAAAATATTGATTATAAAATCAATACTGATTATAAAATTATTATAAAAGATTAATATAAAAAGTATAATTATACAGATTATAAAAATATAATTATATAAAAAATTATTAACTATTAAATTAGTAATATTATATAATGTTGTTATATAATGTTTTTATTTATTCCAATTATTAAATATTTATTTATAAATCAGTTTTATAATTTTTGAAACAATGGATTTTTACTTGTAATTTATTAAATAGATGGTTTAAAATAACATAATGACAATAAATATGAAAAAATGAGAATAAATAATAGGATAGCAATATTATAAACGTTAAGGGATAATATGAAAAATAAAACTATTAGTTCACTTAAAATGTTTGGCTTATCTACTTATGAGTCTATGGTATATTTATCAATGACTTATATGATTTCTGGAACAGCAACTGAAATTAGCCTTAATTCTAATGTTCCAAGAACCAAAATTTATGATGTGCTAAAATCATTATCAAACAAAGGATTTATCGAGATTGAACGGGGAAGACCATTAAAATATCATATTGTACCCCCTTCAGATGTTTTTCGTAGATATAAACAAAAATTACTAGATGAACTTGAAGAAACCGAAATGAATCTTAGTTATGCTTATGAAAGTCAGCTTTCTAAAATACCAGCACCAATTTGGCTAATTCATGGTACTGATAGAATTATTAAAAAAGAACTTGAGATTATTTCAAGAGCTAAATCTACAGTTTCTATCCGTATGGGCTTTTTATTTGAAGGAGAGTCAAAATTTTTAAAAGATAAATTCAAAAGTCTTTTAAAAAAGGGAATTGAAATAAACATTTTAGCTGCTGAGTACTGTTATATTGATGATAAAAAAATCGATGTTTTAGCTGAATTTCAAGATTGTGGTGTTAATATTTTAAAAGCAGATATTCCTTTTGTTAAATTAATCATTAGGGATGGTACTGAGATGATTCATATTTTTTCTAAATTTTCTGGTAAAAAGAAGAATGTTGTATCTAGTTCTGCTATTGGAGTGTGGAATCAATATGAAGATATAGCTAAAAATTATGACGATCGCTTTTTTAATATATTAAATAAAAAAATGAAAAAGAATTAATAACATTTTTTATCATTGAAAATATCTTTATTTTCTTAATTCAAATATCTTTTTAATCTTTTTTATATTATATACTTTAAAGAATTAATCTAATTAGACATAGGTTTCAACTGTAACATTTGTAAAAAACAATTTTTTTTAGAGAGTAAACTCTTCTTAAATAATATAAATAATAGATAAATTATATTAAATATTGAATATATGTATTATCAGTTTTTTTAGAATATAATTATTATCCTTAACCAGTTTAATTAAACTATCAGTTAAAATTTATAATTTAAACTAATCCATAATTTAAATTAAAAATTTCAGCTGCATTATAATTATCATTAATTTTGTAACATTTTACCCATAAAAAGTTACAAAAATTATATATAGAATTTTAAACAATATTAGTAGTAGGGATAAATTTCAGTAAAAACACGAGACTGTTAAAATTCAATATAGTATTTAAAAAATAAAATAACATTTTAGATATCTAAATTTTATATTATAATTTTAGATATGTTTCAAATATATAATCTTAATTATATAGTTTAAATATATAATTTATCTAAAGATATATAAAATATCTAAATTTATTAGGTTAAAAATGTTATTTTTTATAAAAAATAGATTATACTCAATTTCAGAAATTTAAACAGTAGTTTACATAAATCCCAGATTAATGAGCTATAGAAATTAAAAAATTAAATTGTGAAATTGAAGCAAAAGCTCAAATTTTTAAGGAGGAAAAATTATGGCATATAAACCACTTGATATGTTTTGTTACCAATGTTCTCAAACAGCCAAAGGAACTGGTTGTGATGTAAGAGGAGTTTGTGGAAAAGTTCCAACAGTAGCTAGGTTACAAGATAACCTTATTTTTTCCATAAAAGGAATCAGTGCATATAATTATCAAGCAAATGAATTAGGATATAAAGATGAGAGTATTGATGAATTTTTAACTAAAGGAATGTATAGTACTCTTACAAATGTAAACTTTGATGTTGAAGATTTAATCAAGTTAGGTCTTGATGCTGGTGAAGCTAATATAAAAGTAATGAGACTGCTTAAAAAAGCTCATATTGAAACCTATGGAGAACCAGAACCACAAGTTGTTGAAGTTGGATCTAAAAAAGGACCTGGTATTTTAGTCACTGGACATGACATGAAAGCTATTGAAGAACTTTTAAAACAGACTGAAGGAACTGGAATCAATGTTTATACTCATAGTGAAATGCTTCCAGCACATGGATATCCTGAACTTAAAAAATATAAACATTTAGCTGGTCAACTTGGAGGACCATGGTTTGATCAAAAGAAAACCTTTTCAAAGTATAATGTAGCTATTTTAGCCACTTCTAATTGTGTTTTACTACCAAAAGATGATTATAGTGATCGTATTTTCACTAGTGGTGTAGCTAAATTACCTGGAATCATGCAAATTGAAAATTATGACTTTACTCCAGTTATTAATAAAGCTCTTGAACTTGGAGATCTTGAAGAAGAAGAAAATAAACCAACCGTAACTACTGGATTTGGTGTATCAACTATTCTTTCATTGGCTGATAAAATTAAGGAACTTGTTGAAGCTGGAAAAATTAGAAGATTCTTCTTAGTAGGAGGATGTGACAGCCCACTTCCACAAGCTAGATACTACAGAGAGTTTGTAGAAAAACTACCTGAAGATACTGTAGTATTAACTCTTGCATGTGGTAAATATAGATTCAATGATTTAGATCTTGGTGATATTGAAGGTGTTCCACGTATTATAGATGTTGGGCAATGTAATGATGCTATTGTGGCTGTTGATGTAGCTCTTGCACTATCTGACTTGTTTGATCTAGAATTAAATGATCTTCCTTTAACAATTGTCTTAAGTTGGATGGAACAAAAGGCAGTAGCTATATTCTGGAGTTTGCTATATTTAAATAAAAAAGACATGCTTTTAGGTCCAATTTTACCTGCATGGGTAAATGATGATATAGCTGATTTCTTAGTTAATAATTACAATTTAACACCAATCGGAGATCCAGAAGAAGATATTAAAAGAATATTAGGTTAATTAAGTAGTTTGATGATATTTATATTTAGATTTAATTTATAGAGTTTATATTTAATTTATAGATTTTATTAGATTAAATGTATAAATTTAGTTAGAATTAAATATCATATAAACAATAATTCTTAATATTATAAACTAATAATTTTTAATATTTTTTATATTTTTGAGGTGTTAAAGTATGGAAGACATAAAAAGTAAGCCGATTAAGATAGATAGCTTAGCAGAATATCAGGATGAATCTGTTGTAAGTCGTGAAATTATCAAAAAAGAAGTTGGGACTGTAACAATTTTTGCTTTTGATAAAGGACAAGGATTAAGTGAGCATAGTGCTCCTTTTGATGCAATGGTTCAAATTGTAGATGGTGTCGCTGAGATAACAATTTCTGGAAATAAAAACATTGTTAAAAAAGGTGAACTTATTATAATGCCTGCAAATGAACCTCATGCTTTATTTGCAAATGAACCATTTAAAATGGTTTTAACAATGATAAAATCAGAAAAATAATTTTTTTATTAGTTTTTTATTAACTTTATATTTAATTTTTTAGCTATATTTTTATTATTTTTTATATTTATCTAATTATTTAATATTTATTCTACTTATTTAATACTTATTCTAATTATTTATACTTATTTCTTTTATTTTACACTTCTTTTAATTATTTATATTTATTTTAGTTATTTTTATACTCATTTTATTTATTCTATTAAAAAATATTTATAATATTAAAAAATCTATTTATCATAAAAATTATATATAATATATATTAAATCTCATATTAAATTTCATTATAATAAATTTCATAATAAATTTTAATAATTTTAATAATTTATATTCAATGTGGTTAGATGAAAAGCGATAGTATAAAAAAAGGAATTGAAAGAGCCCCACATAGATCTCTTCTTCGAGCTTGTGGCCTTAAAGATGATGATTTTGAAAAACCATTTATTGGAATAGCTAATAGTTTCACTGATATTGTTCCAGGTCATATTCACTTAAAAGAATTAGTTGAAGAAGTAAAAAAGGGAATTATTGATGCTGGTGGTGTTCCTTTTGAATTTAATACAATGGCTATTTGTGATGGAATAGCTATGAATCATGAAGGAATGAAATATTCTCTTCCTTCTCGTGAAATAGTAGCTAATACTGTTGAAAGTGTAGCTATGGGCCATAGTCTTGATGGGCTTGTTCTTATTCCAAGTTGTGATAAAGTTGTTCCTGGAATGTTAATGGCTGCTTTAAGATTAGATATTCCTTCTATTGTCGTGACTGGTGGGCCTATGGTTCCAGGAAAATTTAAGGGAGAAAATGCAGATTTAATCACTGTTTATGAAGCTGTTGGAGAAGTATCTAATGGTGAAATGAGTGAAGATGAGCTATATGAACTTGAATGTAGTGCTTGTCCTGGTGCTGGTTCTTGTTCAGGATTGTTCACTGCTAATACTATGGCTTGTGTAACAGAAACTCTTGGTATGAGTTTACCTATGTGTGCTACAACTCTTGCCCTTGATGAAAATAAGTTAAAAATAGCTAAAAATTCTGGTAAACGTATTGTTGAAATGATAAATGAAAATTTAACTCCTTCTAAGATCGTTACACAGGAATCTTTTGAAAATGCCTTAGCTATCGATATGGCTTTAGGTGGATCAAGTAATACTGCTTTACATATTCCTGCAATAGCTAGCGAATTTGAAGATAGGGGTATTCAAGTTGATCTTGAATTATTTGATAAAGTAAGTAAGTTTGTTCCACATATTGCTTCTATGAGCCCTGCTGGTAAAGATACAATGTTAGATCTTCATGAAGCAGGAGGAATTCCTGGTGTTTTAAAAACTATTGAAAGCAAAATACACACGGATTCAATTACTTGTAATGGTAAAACTATAAAAGAAAATATTGAAAACGTGGAAGTTAAAAATACTGGTGTAATAAGGCCAATTAAAAATCCTGTTCATGATGAAGGAGGAATAGCTATTTTAAAGGGTAACTTAGCTCCTAATGGTTCAGTTATAAAACAAGCTGCTGTTGAAGATGACATGATGTATCATAAAGGTCCTGCAAAGGTTTTCAATAGTGAAGAGGAATCAGTTGAAGCAATTTTCAATGGAAAGATCGTTGAAGGAGACATTGTTGTTATACGTTGTGAAGGTCCTAGGGGTGGTCCTGGAATGAGAGAAATGCTTAATCCAACTTCTGCTATAATGGGTCTTGGAATAAAGAATGTTGCTCTTATTACTGATGGTAGATTTTCAGGAGGAACTCGTGGACCTTGTGTAGGTCATGTTTCTCCAGAAGCTATGAGTGGTGGACCTATTGGTGGATTAATCGATGGAGATTTAATCGAAATAGATATTAAAAATAGGAAGATTAATGTAGATTTATCAGATGATGAAATTAAAGAAAGAATAGCTAATTCAAACCTTCCAAAAAGGAAAATTAAAGGTTGGTTAAATATATATCAAAAATCTGTTAGTTCTGCTGATAAAGGTGCTATTTTAAGATAGGATTACAATTTATTAATTAATTTATTTACTAATTTATTTACTAATTTATTTAATAATTTATTAATTATTTATTTTTAATTTGAATTATCGATATAAATTATAAATATAATTATCAATTTAAATTATTAATTCAAATTTTTTTATTTATATTTTTATTTTAGCTCTCTATTTCATTTTAGTTCTTATTTTCTTTTTTATATATTTTTCATATTATAACAAAAATTAGTAAATTGTTTATATAACATGAAGTCAATATTTATTGTTAGTATAAAAAATTTCATTTTATTAAATTAAAATTATGGTGCTTTAATGTCAACAAAAAGAGAGATAGCTGTTTATGCATTAATAATTATTGTTGGTTTATTAATTGCTCAACATATGAATGTAGTTGTTTCGGGAAGTATGGAGCCTGTTTTTTTCAGGGGAGACATTGTGGTAGTTGAAAAAGCTGATTTCCTTGGTTTCCATGAATTTGACCCAAACAATGCAGAAGTGGGGGATATAGTTGTATATAATGCTAAATGGTTCCCAAATCCAGTTATTCATAGAATTATAAATGAAACATATGTTAATGGCAGCAAGTATTATGTAATAAAGGGGGACAATAATAATGTTCCAGACCCTTACCTCGTCTCGCCATCTCAGATAACTGAACGAGTAGTGACGATTGGAGAACAACCGTTTATAATTCCTAAAATTGGCTATATAACGATATGGCTTAAAGGTCTATGATTTAGTTAAAGTTTAGCTAATAATTAGTATTAAGTATTATTTAGGTTATGTAATTATTTAGTTGTCTTATAATTAGAATTATAACTCAATTATTTATTACTTTAATTGTTGTTTTATATAGTTAATTATTAAATCTAATGATTATTAAATTCTCTAATTATTAAATTTTAGGATTATTATAATTTTTAATGATTATTATAATAATTATCTATAGTTTTTAACTATATTGGTCTGATTAAGATTATTTAATTAATAGTCTTTTTATTTAAGATATCTCTTATTAAATACTTCTTTAAATATTTTTTATTTAAGATGATCTTTATTTAATAGATATTCTTACTAATTTTTATCATAACATTAATTTAATATTAATTATATATTCTATTATCATTATATTTTATTATCATATATTTTATTATTTTACACTCTATTTTTATTATTATTTTACACGGTGAAGATATGTACTTTGAAATTAAAAATAATGCATTAAAATCTTTAAAGAATACTCTTAAAAAATTAAATTATCAAATTCCAGAAGATATTAAGCTTGAATTTCCACCAAACCCAAAAATGGGAGATTTAGCCACTACTGTATCATTTCAATTAGCTAAAGATTTAAAAATGTCTCCAATGGATATTACTTCTAATATTATGGAAAATATTGAAATTTCAGATCTTTTTAAAAAAGTAGAAGCTAAAGGCCCTTATATAAACTTTTTTATTAATTATGAAACATTTTCAAGAAGGCTACTTGAAACTGTTGGAGATGATTATGGAAAGCTTCCACCTACCAATAAAAAGATTGTTTTAGAGCATACTTCGGCAAACCCTAATGGTCCTCTTCACATAGGTCATATTAGAAATGCTATTATTGGTGATTCTTTAAAAAGGCTTCTTAAAACAGCAGGATATGATGTTGATACTCAGTACTATGTTAATGATATGGGCCGTCAAATAGCTATGATTGTTTTTGGAATGGAAAAATTAGGTTTAAGTATTGATGAAGACCTTTCTAAAAAATATAATGATACTTTAAATGATAGAAAATCAATGGCTAGCTTAAACAATAGTTTAAATAACTTGAATACTAAATTAGATAATAAAATTGATCATCAAATTGGTCAGCTTTATTTTAAAGTTAATGAATATATTAATGTTAATGAAGATAAGAAAATAGAGGTTGATAATCTTATTAAAGCTTATGAAGGAGGATTGAACAAAGATCTCGATAAAGTATTTGAAAAAGCTGTGAATGATTGTTTAATTGGAGTGAAACAAACTTTAAATAGTTTAAACATTGTTCATGATGATTTTGTCTGGGAAGGTCAATTTGTTAGAAATGGAGATGTTGATGAAGTTGTCAATGGATTAATAGCTAGTGGTCATACAAAAGAAAATGAAGTTTTATGTTTAGACCTTGAAGATTTTGGAATAGAAAAAGAACTTGTTCTTAGAAGGTCTGATGGAACATCACTCTATTCAACTAGAGATCTTGCATATCATAAATGGAAATCAGAACATGGAGATACAGTTCTTGATATTTTAGGTTCTGATCATAAGTTAGCTATTAAACAAGTTAGTATAGCTTTAAATCTGCTTAATGAGAAAGCTCCTGAAGTTATATTTTATGAGTTTATAACTCTTCCAGAGGGGTCAATGTCTACAAGAAGAGGAATATTTATTTCTGTTGATGAATTAGTAAATGAAGCAATAAGCAGGGCAAAAATAGAAGTTGAATCACGACGCACAGATATTGATAAAAATGAAATTAATAAAATTTCTAAAGAAATAGGTATTGGGGCTATAAGATATTTTATTTCAAGATTATCTCCAGAAAAACATATTACTTTTAAATGGGATGAAGCTCTTAGCTTTGAAAGAGGTTGTGCTTCAATTCAATATGCTCATGCACGTGCCTGTAAATTACTTGAAAAGTGTGGACATTTCAATCTAGAAGAAGAGCAATTAAACATTGATTTTGATAAAATTGAGGATAAATGGGTTCCAAATGAAATTGAAATGGATTTAATTAGATCAATAGCTAAGTTTCCAATTGTAATTGAGGAATCAGCTAATATTATGAGAGTACATCCAATTGCTCAATATGTTCAAGAACTTGCTGGTGCTTTTAATAAGTTTTATAAGTCAGAACAAGTTATTGGCTGTGAAATTGAATCAGCTAGGCTTTTATTAGTTGATAAAGCTAGAATAACAATTAAAAATAGTTTAAATTTGTTAGGTATAGCTTCTCCAATTAAAATGTAATCAATATATTATTTTTTATTTATTTCATATATTTATTAAAAAATTTAAAATTATGTAAAATAAGAAATATGATCTATTAAAACTAAATTTAAAGATAGTATAGTTATTAAAAAATAATTAAAAAACAAAATTTTCATTAGGAGAACTATAAACTAGGGGAACTATAGTCTACATTATGATAAAAAATTATCTATACTATGATAATATTCTAAATAACATTAAAATTAATTAAAAATTAATAGAAGTTTATATAAACATATTTTTATTCTATTTTAAAAAATAGTAAAGTACAGCTTTTTGAGCATGTAGTCTGTTTTCTGCTTGGTCAATTACTGCTGATTGTGGTCCATCGATGACTTCACCACTTACTTCTTCTCCTCTAATAGCAGGTAAACAATGCATAAATATTGCGTCTTGGTTAGCTAATTCCATAAGTTTTTGGTTAACTTGATATTTTTTCAAGGCTTTCTTTCTTTTTCCTTGCTCTTTTTCATCACCCATGCTAACCCAAACATCAGTATATACTACAGTTGCATTTTTTACAGCAACTTCAACATCATTTGTAATTACAACATAAGAATTATTTTCTTTAGCTATTTTATTAGCTTTTTTAATAATATCCTCATTAGGTTCATATCCTTCTGGACAAGCTACAGCTATATTCATACCAATACATGCACATATAAGGAGTAGGGAGTTACAAACATTGTTTCCATCACCAACATATGTAAATTTACCATTAAAATCTTTAAAATATTCTTTAACAGTTAAAATATCTGCAAGGGCCTGGCAGGGATGTTCAAGATTTGTAAGACCACTTATTATTGGAACATCAGATTCTTTTGAGAATTCTACAACGTCCTCATGTTCAAGAGCTCTTATCATAATTCCGTGCACATATCTACTTAAAACTTTAGCTGTATCTGCTATTGGTTCTCCTCTACCCATTTGAATATCGTTGTTGGATAAAAAGATAGCATTACCTCCTAATTCATTCATTCCAACTTCAAAAGAAACTCTAGTTCTCGTAGAGGATTTTTGGAATATCATTGCTAGTGTTTTATCTTCAAGAGGCTTTTCATTGATTTTACCCTCTTTAAATTTTGTAGCTAATTCTAGTATTTCAGGAATTTCATCTTTTATGTCACAAATTGATAAGAGACTTCTCATTCTATCCACCTAAGGATTAAATTATATAATAATGTTTGTATATATTATCTTTGTTTATAGTATTATAGATTTTAAATTATTTTATAAGTTATCTTATATGTTTCTCTTAATATTTAATTATAGTAGTTATACTAGTTAATTCTAGTAATATATTATTTAATTATATTAATATAATCTAGCTAATTATAATAGTATAGTATTTAATTATTGTAATATAATAATTAATTATAGTAATAATTTATAACTATTAACAGTTTTTATTTACGAATTTCTTTCATATGATCTATTCTTTGTTGTATTAACTCTTCTGTTCCAATGTCTTTTCTGTGATATAAGTTTCCTTTCACATATTCACAAGCTTTTTCAGCTATTGATTCACTCTTATCAATTGAATCAGCTATTCCAACAATTCCAAGAGCTCTTGATGATGAAGTGTATATTTTACCATCTTCTTTTTGATTAACAGCTGCATAAAATACTTTTGCACCGATGGATTCAATCTTTTCTTCATCTACAACTATTTCTTCATTGGCATATTTAGTTTCTGGGTAACCATCTGGAACTATATACTTACAAACAGAAGATAAAGGTTCAAATTCAACATTTTGAAGGTTTCCATCAACTATAGATTTACAAACTTCAATCATTGGAGTTTTCATCAATGGAAGAACATTCATAGCTTCTGGATCTCCAAATCTTGCATTGTATTCAATCAATCGAGGTCCATTTGATGTAAGCATAAATTGTCCATAAAGAATACCTTTATAAGGGCTTGCTTCTTTTGCTACTGCATGGATTGTTTTTTCCATTATTTTGACTGCTTCATCATAATCTTCTTCTTTTAAAAATGGAAGTAACCCATCTTTATTGGAATATGATCCCATTCCTCCAGTTATAGGTCCTTTTCCACCTTCAAATGCATATGGATGATCTTGTGCTGCTGGCATTGGTGCTAAGCTTTTTCCATCTGAAAATGCTTGAATTGTAAATTCTTCTCCAATAAGTCTTTCTTCAATAATAACTTGAGGAAAACCTCCCATTTTATTATCCATAACTTCTTTAGCATATTCTTTCGCTTCTTGGTTATCTTTTAAATGTTCACCAACAATTTTTACTCCTTTTCCACCAGTTAAACCGACTGGCTTTATAACTGCATCTCTATCAAAGTCATCAAGGAAATTTTCTATATCTTTAAAATTATCAAATACTTTATAAATTAGTGATCCTTCAATATCGTATTTTTCAAAGAGGTTTCTCATAAAAGACTTATCTGTTTCAATCTTAGCTGCTTCTATATTAGGTCCAACACATTTAATTCCATTTTTTTCTAATTCATCTACAATGCCTTTTCCAAGTGGAGCTTCTGGCCCTATAACTGCAATATCAATTTTATTATCAACTGCATATTTAGCTACAGATTGGATATCTCCCTCATCACCTTGTTTGAATTTAGCTATTTTAGCTATTCCTGGATTTTTATTAGACATATATGAGTATAATTCACAATCATCTTTCAATGATTCACAAATAGCATTTTCTCTTGCACCAGTACCAACAACTAAGACTTTCATTTAAATCACTATTATTCCTTATAAATCAATCTTTTTATTCTAAATTTTATTATTATAATCTTAATAATCATATTAATAATAAATGTTATTATATAATATTGTAACTATATTTATTTGATTATATTAATTGATAATTAATTATTAGCTATATTGACTGTATTAGTTATATTAGCAGTGATTAACTATATTATTCATATCTGTCATATTTAAGATAATATATTTTTATTAGAGCTTTTAACCTATTAAACATTATTGATATAAACACTGTCATAAATATTACAGATATTATCATATTATTATTCTATATTACATACTATTCTATATTACAATATAAATATTAAATTATATATTGATTCTCTATATGTTGTTTCTTTATATATTATTTTTATATGTTATTTTGTTATTATGAATATTTTAGATTTTTTTAGATTTTTGTGTTATTTACTATAGATTGTAATATCTTTTAATCTTTCAATTTTTTATTTTTAATTTTTCATTTTATTTTTAATTTTATCTTATTTTATTTTACTTTTTTATCATATTTACCTAATTTTGATTTAGTAGATAATTTTTTTAGTATAATGATTTTTAAATATTTATAGGATGTTATTAGATATAAAAAATAGTAATATATTGTTATAAGCTTGTCTATTATAGATTTATAGTAATATATTATATATTATTATTTTTCTATTGTATACTTTATAATTGGTAGTAATTTTACAAAATGATAGTAATAATATGACTTAACTATATAATAATATAAACTCAAAAGTAATAAAAATAATAATATAAATAATAAATTTAAAAATATAAATACTAAATTATACTAATAATTAAAATATATTTTAATAGGTTAATAATCTTAAATTAATAATCTAAATATATAATTAAAACACATTATCAAAATACATTATTAAATCATATTATTAAATTATATTATTAAGTACATTAATTAAGTATATTTTAATAAAATATAATAATTCTTAATAATATATGATATTTAATAAATAAACTTTAATAAACAATTTTTTATAGATTGTTTTTTATAGATAATTTTTAGTATGTAATATTTTATAGATAATATTTAATAGAAATATTTTAATTAGATAGTATGTTAATATTTATGGTGTTGAAATGAAAGGTGGAGAAGCTATAATAAAAGCTCTTATTGAACAAGGTGCAGATACAGTCTTCGGATATCCAGGAGGTCAAGTACTTCCTTTATATGACATGATTTATAACTCTGATTTAAATCATGTATTGGTGAGACATGAACAATCTGCATCTCATGCTGCAGATGGATTTGCAAGGGCTAGTGGAAAAGTAGGAGTTTGTATAGCTACTTCTGGCCCAGGAGCTACTAATCTTGTAACTGGAATTGCTACGGCTTATATGGATTCATCTCCTGTTGTTGCAATTACTGGACAAGTTCCAACTCATTTAATTGGTAATGATGCATTTCAAGAGGTTGATATGCTTGGAATAGCCATGCCTATAACAAAACATTCATTTCAACCTAAGAATAGTACTGACATTCCTGCTATTATTAATTCAAGCTTTGAAATAGCTAAAAGTGGCCGCCCTGGTCCTGTTGTTATAGATGTTCCTAAAAATGTTCAAGAACAAGATTTAGACGAGGATATTTCTAATTTAGATAATTTTTCAAAATTAAGTTTTAATACACCAGGTTATAATCCTACAATTAAAGGAAACCCCCGACAAGTTAAAAAAGCTTCTAAGATAATTGCTAAATCGTCTAAACCAATAATATTAGCTGGTGGAGGAGTAATAATTTCTGAAGCTTCAAAAGAATTAAAAGAATTTTCAGAACTTATTCAAGCTCCTGTTACTACAACTCTCCTCGGTAAAGGTTCTTTTCCAGAAGATAGCGATGCATATCTTGGAATGTTAGGGATGCATGGAAGAAAAGTAGCTAATTTGTCTCTTGATGAGAGTGATTGTCTAATTGCTATTGGATGTAGGTTTTCAGATAGAACTACTGGAAATATAGCTGATTTTGCAAGAAATTCAAAAGTTATTCATATTGATATTGATCCTGCTGAAATTGGAAAAAATGTTGAAGTTGATGTCCCAATTGTTGGAGATGCTAAAAATATATTAAATAGCTTAATAACTAATATAAAATCTTTAAACCTTAAAAAAATTAATGAAAATTCAACTGAATGGTATAATGATACATTAATGTTTAAAAAGAGTTGTATTCCTAGAGTTACTTATAATGAAACACCTCTTAAACCACAACAAGTTATAAAAGAGATAAGCAATGCTTTAGATAATGATTCAATTATAACAACCGATGTTGGGCAACATCAAATGTGGGCAGCTCACTTTTTTAATACAATGAAACCTAGAAAGTTTATTAGTTCTGGTGGTCTTGGAACTATGGGATTCGGTTTCCCTTCAGCTATTGGAGCTAAGGTAGCTATGCCTAAAAATGATGTTTTAGCTGTTACTGGAGATGGGGGATTTTTAATGGTTTGTCAAGATTTAGCTACTGTTAAAGACTATGATATTCCTATTATTATATGTTTATTTAATAATAGAAAGCTTGGAATGGTTTACCAATGGCAAAATCTCTTTTATGAAAATAGACTTTCCCACACTGATCTTGGTCAAACTCCTGACTTTTTAAAACTTTCTGAGTCCTTTGGAGTAAATGCAGAAAGGATTACTAAAGTAGGAGAAACTGAAAAAGCTATAAAAGCAGCAAAAAAAGATGGAGAAGCTATATTGTTGGATATTGTAATTGATAAAGATGAAGAATTACCTATGGTCCCTCCAGGCTGTGGAATTACAGATATCCTTGGAGAATATAAGATTGAAAATGATATTACTGGCATTAGTGGTGGCCATAGTGATACAAATGATACTATAGCTAATAAAAAGGATGGTGATTAGATGGATTCTAACAAAAAACAAAATAATGAATTAAAAAGCCATGTAATCAGTACATTAGTAGAAAACAAGCCAGGTGTTCTACAAAAAGTTTCAAGTCTTTTTACAAGAAGGGGATTTAATATTGAAAGTATTACTGTTGGTGAATCTGAGACTAAAGGATTAGCTGCTATGGTTATAATTTCTAAAGGTGATGAGAAAGTCCTTGAACAGATTACAAAACAATTAAATAAGTTGATAGATGTTGTAAAAGTAGTTGATTTGGATCCTAATAATTCTGTAAAAAGAGAGTTAGCTCTTATAAAAGTTAAAACTAATAATGAACAAGCAAGATCTGAAATTATACAACATGCTAATATTTTCAGAGGAAAAATTATTGATATGGGGCCATCAACTCTAACAATTGAAATAACTGGAGATCCTAATAAGATCAATGCTTTAATTTCTCTATTAACAAACTTCGGAATTAAAAAAATTGTTAGAACTGGGCCAACAGCTATTGCTCGTGAAACTATTTTATAAGTAATTTTTTTCTAGTTTCTATTCTTTATTTAAATTTCTATTTTTTATTTTTATATTTATATTTTATCTTTAAAATTTATTCTTTATTTTAAATTAAAACAGTTATATTCTCTATTTAAAATTTTATTTTTATTTCTCATTTTCTTTGTTTTTTGAATAATTTAATGAGAGTTTTTTTATTTTGAGCTTAAACTTATAATATATTTTGAACTTAAAATAAAAATACCAAAATACCAAAATACTAAAATACTAAAATACTAAAATATTAAAATACTAAATTATTTTAATAATAAACTACAACATATTATCATGAAGATTTTAATTAGTAATGATGATGGAATTAACTCCTCTGGGATTTTAGCTGCTAAAGAAGCGGTTGATGAATTAGGGCATGTTACAGTTGTGGCACCATCTTCTCAACAGAGTGGAATAGGTAGGGCTTTAACTCTTTTTGAACCTTTAAGAATAAGTGGAGTACAATTAAAAGATGGCAGTCGTGGATTTTCAGTTTCTGGAACTCCGACTGATGCTGTTACTTTAGGGATCTTTGAATTAATGGAAGAACAGCCTACTTTAGCTATATCTGGTATTAACACGGGTGAAAATATTGGAAAAGGTGAACTTACAACATCTGGAACTATGGGTGCAGCTATGGAAGCTGCTTCTTATGGTATACCTACAATAGCTGCTTCTCTTCAAGTTTCTAGAGGAGATATTAAGTTTGAAGATGGACATGTTGATATTGATTACTCTTTTGCAAAAGAAATTTTAAATAAAGTTGCTAAAAAGGTTGTAGATAAGGGGTTGCCTGAAGGTGTTGATTTATTAAACCTTAATATTCCTTCAAATCCTAAAAGCGATGAAATAGCTATTACTTCTTTAGGAAATAGGATGTATAATCCTCACATTGAGATGCGTTTTGATCCTCGTGGAAAACCATATTATTGGATTGATGGTACTCCATTTAATGGTGATGTTGAAGGAACTGATGGATATGCTCTTAAAACTCTTAAAATACCTACTTTAACCCCACTTTCTATGGATTTTACTTCTAATTTAAATTCTTTATCTAATTGGTTTGATTAAACCAATTAGTTTTAACAATCATTTTATTTTTATTTATAATAATTTTATTTATAATAATAGTTCTATTATTTTTATTTTTAATAACTGTTTTATTATTTTTATTCTTAATAATCACTTTATTATTTTTATTTAGTATTATTTCTATTTTTAGTTCTTGTTTCAATCGATATATACCTTTTTTACCTCTCTAAGATAAATTTTAGTGTATATATAGCTAACTAAATAACCTACTAATCCTCCTAATGAAAGACCCCACCAAATACCCGCAGTTCCCATATTTAATACAAATGCAAATATATACATGAAAATAATTTCAAAAACCAATGCTCTTTGAATTGTAAGAGTTAAGGATATAAATGCTTTTCCAAGTCCTTGAAATGTAGATGATGATAGTATTCCTAATGGAAGTGCTATACAAAATATAGATAATATTCTTAAAAAGTCACTAATTGCAGGTATTAAATTTGTTTCAGAATAACTAAATATCATAGCAATTTGTGGGGCAAATACGAATATTATAATACTACTTACTATTGAAATAGATAATCCAAATTTTACAGAGTAATTATAAGTAGTTATCAACTTTTTAAATTTTCTAGCACCATATGCTGCACCTACTACAGTTAATGTAGCAGTTCCAAGTCCCATATGTGGAATCATTGCCAAATTGACTATTCTCCATCCTGCAGTGTATACAGCAACACCCAATGGCCCTGCAATAAATGAGAGCATAAAATTTATTACTAATGAAACTATTGAGAATATTATTATTTCTGATGTTGCAGGAATAGCTATAAATACTATTTCTTTAATAATTCCAAGGTCAAAATTAAAACTTTCTTTTGATAGATTTAAGTAAGTATCTTTTTTTATAATTAACCAATAGAATATTATAAATGAGGATATAAAAGATGATAATAACGTAGCATAAGCTGCTCCAGCTAATCCTAAATTAAGGATATAAATGAAGATTGGGTCTATTATTATATTTAAAACAGCTGTTATAACCATAACATTCATGGCCCTGTTTACATCTCCTTCTGATCTAAGGATACTAGCTCCAACTGATGAAAATAATAAAACAATTAGTCCTGCTAATATTACTCTAGCATATTCTGCTGTAAGACTAGCTACAGATGCAGCACCCATTAAAAGAAGGATATCATTTAAAAAGAATATGAGTATTATAGGCGCGATAATAGATATTATTAATGTTATTAAAAGACCATGAATGGCTGTATTATCTGCTTTTTTCTTATCTTTAGCACCAATAGATCTAGCAATTAGTGAATTGGCACCTGCTCCAATACCATTTCCAAGTCCGATTATTATTAAAAATATTGGCATGAAAAATCCTAATGCTGCTAAAGATTCTGTTCCAAGTCCAGCTACCCAGATAGTGTCAGCTAAGTTATATGCAAATGTAACAAGCATTGATACCATTATAGGCCAGGATAACTTTCTTATAGCCTTTTTAGGATCTCCTGTGATTATTGATATATTATTTTTATTATTTTCTTTTCTTTCTTCAATTTCATTACTCATTAATTTCACTTTTTTGCTTTAATTCTTCATAATTTGTTTAATAGACTATTTTTAATTATTAATAATTGATTTATTGAGATTATAATTAAATAATTATTATTAAATAAATTTAAAATAGGATTTTAAATTCTATATTAAATCATCATAACATTTTATAATCATTTTATAAAATTATTATAAAACTACTAATTATTATAAAACTATTATAAAACTGCTATAAAATTATTATAAAGTTATTATAAAATATTATAAAGCTATTTAACATTATAAAATTATTATAAATCTATTTAGCATTATAAAAATATTAGGTTTATTTAATATAGAATTTAAAAATACTAGATTTGCTCAATCTAAAATTATTAGATTTATTTTTAAAATTATATGGAATTATTAGCTTTATTTTAAAACTATACATAATAAAAATCTATTAAATACAATTATTTTAGCTAATATTACTTATCTAATATTATTTAATATAATACGATGATATCTAGTATAATACTATACTTATATCAAGAAAAATATATTAAGAAAAATTGAAAAATAATCATTTATATCTATTATTATATTTGATAACTCATCCTTTATATACTTAAATTATAACATGGTTAATTATATATGATAAAAAAATTATAATTATGATGTGATAAATTCTATAAAATAGTTTAATAATATTAAAATTGTTTACTATTTTAATTCAATTTAATCTAATCCAAGCTAATTCAATTTAATTCAGTTTAACTTAGTTTAATTTATTTTAATTTAATTAATACTGGTTTAATTTATTATTATTAGGAGAATTTCAAATGAAAATGTATTATGACAAAGATGTAGATGTTAAAGCTTTAGCTAATAAGACTGTAGCTGTTATCGGTTATGGTAGTCAAGGAATGGGTCAATCACAAAATATGTCAGACAGTGGATTAAAAGTCATTGTTGGATTACGTGAAGGAGGAGCCTCCTGGCAAAAAGCTAAGGACGATGGTATGAATGTTAAAACTATTGAAGATGCTGCTAAAGAGGCAGATGTTATTCATATATTACTTCCTGATGAAATTCAAGCTGATGTTTATGAAAAATCAATAGCTCCCTATGTAAAACCAGGCAATACTATTTCTTTCTCTCATGGATATAATATCCATTTTAAATACATAAAAGTACCTGAAAATGTAAATATTACTATGATAGCTCCAAAAGGTCCAGGTTCTATGGTTAGAAGAACTTATCTTGAAGGATTTGGAATTCCTGGTCTTGTAGCTGTTGAACAAGATGCTACTGGAGATGCTCTTGATGTTGCTTTGGCTATGGGTAAAGCTTGTGGACTATCTAAAGCTGGAATCCTTGAAACTACATTTAGAGAAGAAACTGAAACTGATTTATTTGGTGAACAGGCTATTCTCTGTGGTGGTGTCACAGAACTTATAAATGCAGGTTTTACAACTCTTGTTGAAGCAGGATATCAACCTGAAATAGCTTATTTTGAAACTTGTCATGAATTAAAACTTATTGTAGATCTTATTTATGAAAAAGGTTTTGCTGGAATGTGGAATGATGTTAGTAATACTGCTGAATTTGGTGGTTTAAGCAGAAGAGATAGGATTATTAATGATGATGCTAAAAAGGAAATGAAAAAAATCCTTTCAGAAATCCAAAAAGGTAAATTTACTAAAGAATGGGCTCTTGAATCTACAGCTAAAATGCCAATGCTCAATAGAATGAGAGAACTTGAAAGTGAAGAAAAAATCGAAAAAGTAGGATCTAAGCTTAGAAAAGCCTGTGGATTAGAAAAAAAAGCTAAAGAGAAAGAAGAAAAAGTCGTTGTTGTTAATTTTGACAAAAATAAGAAGAAATAATTTCACTGTATTTTTCTGTATTTAGTTATTAGGTATTCATACTTTTTTATTTTAATATTTTTTACATATTTATTATTTTTTAATTTTTTTATTTATCTTGTTTAATTACTTAACTATAATAATTAATTTTTAAGAAAGAAAACTTCAATTTAGGGCTGTATTTATAGGATTGTTAAATAAAACATGTTTTTCAGAGGAGATAATTGAAGAGATCTTTCTTAAGGTGTTTATTGTTTATTTTTTGGGTATCTAATACATAAATTTGTATTAGATATTCACTAATATTTTCTTAATACTATATAAATATTTGTTATTACTAATTTTTTATTCTTTAAATAATTGGTATTATTATAATATTTTTTAAATCTTAATACTTTTATTTTAATCATTTTTATTTTAATTATTTCTATTTCAACATTCTCATATTACTCTTTATTTTTATTTTTTTTGTTTTTCCATAATCAGCAAATAAATTATTATATAGGTATTGGATATTTTATAAAAATAAAAATAATAATAAAATAAGTCTTTTTAAAGAATTTGAAATAAATAATGATTAATATCATATATGACTGTTAATTTTAAATATAACTATTAATATATTATTAAGTAGGAGAATTTAATATGACAGTCACAACTAAAATATATGAAAACAATCAAACAGCCATACCTTCTGAAATAAGGAAAAGATTTAATGTAGGAAAAAATGATTTAGTAGAATGGTCTGTTAATGAAAAAGGAAAACTTGAAGTTAGTTTTAGAAAAAAAGCTAGTTTCAAGGATATTAGGAGTAAAGGAAGGTTAGATTATAAAACTAATTCTGTAAATCTAAAAAAGGAGTTATATAAGTGAAAATATTCTTAGATAGCTCATTCTTAATAGCTTATGTGATTGAAACAGATGAAAATAACAAATTAGCTTTGAAATTAGAAAATGAAAATATATTTGATAATGAATGTTATATAAATAATCTTATAGTAAATGAAATAGTTACTGTTATAGGGAATAAAACCAGTTTAGATTTAGCAATTAATACATATAATGCTATTAAAGATAATTGTAATATTATTAATGATTATAATAAACCTAATTTTAATGATAATGTGATGAAGATATATAAAAAGAATAATACTAAACTATCATTTACTGACTGTGCAATAATTGAAACAATGAATGAAAATAACATTAATAATTTAGTTTCTTTTGATAAATATTTTGATAGAGTGCTTGGAATAAAAAGAATACATTAAGGAGGATATATTAATTATTTATTTTTTCTAATATGATAGTTGTGTAAACAAAATTTCATCATAAAATACAGAATCAATAAATCATAAAAATAATAATATATATCATATAAATTAATATTATATGTAATTACTATTGAAATAAAAGGAATGTTTGAAATAAGGTGAATGTTTTGGTATTTGTAGGAATGGATCATGGGACTACTGGTATTTCATTTGGAATAATGGCGGGTGATGGAAAACCGATTGAAAGTTTTAAAATTGATCGTGAAGACAGTAAAGCAGGTAAAGTTTCAGCTATCGAAGAATTATCTAAGAGAGTTAATCTTAATGATATTAAATTAATGGCTATAACCTATGGTATGGGTGATGGGATAAATTCAATATTACCTATTACTAAGGTTAAAAATAGAGGTATTTTATCCATTGAAGGAGCTGGAAGAATAACTGGCGGAGGAACTTCTGTTTATAGTGAAATTGAAAAGTCTAAAATACCAACCTTTGTCATACCTGGTCTTCATAAAGATTCTCCTTCTCTTGATCCTTTATTTAAAGCAGCTTATTCTCATCAAGCTAGCTCTGAAAAAGTAAGTATTTGTTATAATGCATATCTTACTACTAATTGGAATAATATGATTATTGCTGATATTAGTTCAAATAGTGTTAATATATTAATCGAGAATGGTAAAATACGTGGAGCTATGGATGCTTGTGTAGGAGCGATGGGAATTGTTCATGGGCCTATTGATTTAGAAATGATTAGAAATATTGATGAAAATAAAATAACTGCAAATGAAGCTTTTTCAACTGCTGGAGCTGTTAAAATTGCAAATATTAATACTAAAGTATCTTTTATGAAAGATATTCTGTTAAGTGCTTATAAAAAAGGAAATCCCAAAGCAAAATTAGCTATCGATACTATGATTTTTACAGTAGCTATGGAAATTATGGGGTTGATTGGAATATCAAAAAATAAGATTGAAGGTATTGTTTTAACAGGTTCAATTGGATCGATTGAAGATCCCTTTAATTTTAAAAATGAACTAAATAAATACTTAAAAAATAAATTTGAAATGATTATTCTTCCAAGTACTTCTGGAGCATTTGGAAGTGCGGAAATAGCTAGAGATGTTTATAATAAAAAAGATAATATTCTTGGAATTGATATAGAGCCTTAATATTAATATACTATGATATTAAGCATATTACTACACTATTAGATATATTGCTGATATATGCATATTTATAATATTCGTATATTAGTATATAATGCTATATTGTCTGTATTAGTTATTTGGCTATATTTAGTTATATTAGTTATATTTTCACTATGATTGTATAACTTTGTATATTGTTTTATAGCTTTTAAAAGATAATCTTTTTAAATAATATAATTATTTGATAATAATTTATTTAATAATATAATCATTATTTAAAACATCATTTAAGATTGATCTTTTAAGTCTAATCTTTCATGGAGATAAAAGCTATTTTTCCACCTTTGACAACTTTTAATCCATCATCTACTTCTAAAACTGTGTTTAGGAAATTATCGATTGCTATTATTTTGCCTTCAAATTCTTCCCAGTTTTTCAGACCTATTAAGACATCTTTTCCTTTGAAGTCTGCAAATTGTTTGTTCACTTGAAAATTATTGTTACTATTATTCATGTTATCATCTTTTAAATAAAAATAATCATAAAAATAAAATTATTATATTTTATACTTTTTTATAAAAATTTTATTTTAATAAATTTTATAATAATATTTATTAACTAATATTTATTATAAAATATTTATTTTATAATTTTAATATCATTATCAATTTAATATTATTATCAAAGTTTTAATTTGATAATTTCATTCATCATATATTTTATTTCTTTATGATATAAGCTATTTAAATATTTTTATTTTATATTTCATTTATATTTTATTTATACATTATTTATATTTCAGTTATATTTTATTTTTATAATACATAATTCTATTATTAATTGTCTAATAAAATATTAACTATTTGATAATTTTACACCAATATATTTTTTTAATTCTAAACTTTTTGTTTTATAAAGTGAAAATATTAAATATAATGAGTAACAAATTAATATTTAGCACGGAATTAATATTTAATTAAGATATGTAATTATTAACAGAATATTAAAGATGAATTAACTATGTTAAGTTAATTTATAAATTGATATATAATTTATATTTAATTGTATTGTTATTAATTGGAAAAATAGTATATACTAGTTTAATATAAAAATTTTAGCTAATAGAAAAGTTTTAATTTAAAAGGAAGAGTAAAAATGCCTATAAATCAATTAGAAACTAATTTATCAGAAATTACAACTACAATTGCATATTTGGAAAAAAAAGGATGTGCTGACCAAAAACTTTTGAATAATCTTAAAGATGAAAGAGATAGGTTACTTAAAGATTTAAAATTAAAATGAACCTTTTTTAAAACTGAATCTTTTTTAAAATAAAGTCTTTTTAAATTAAATTAACTATTAAATAGTTTTTTAATTAATATTAGGAGTTTAAACCTTATTATTATACTCATTTTGTTTATATATTTTTATTATCCTCTAAACGATAATATTCTATTTTAATTTTATACCTAATATTTTTATTATTATACTCTTTTTATTAAATTATTAATCTTTTTATTAACTTATTTTTTATTATAATATTATAAAAATAGATTAAATATTTAAATTAAATATATTAATAAGAAACATAATATATAGTACTATATATTAGCAACTAATAATTATTTATAGCTAATATTTATTTATAGTTAGTATTTATCTATAATTAATAATTAATTAGTGTCTATAAAGTTAGGTGAGATTGTGGAAAAGCTACAACTTGTAAATTTCATTTCTAAAGTGATGGAAGAATCTGGTTTTAAAGTTTATAAAGATTTCAAAACTTCTCAAAAAGTCATTGATATATATGGCGTTCTTCCAAGTGTAATGGGAGATTTTAGTGTTGTTGTAGCTTGTAAAAACTATGATAAGCAATGGGAAGTTGGCATAGATATTTTAAAAGAAATGGAAATGATTGGAAGAAATTTAAAGGCTTCTAAAGTAGTAATTGTAACTAGTTCTATATTCTCTTCTCAGTCTCGTAATTATGCTTCTAAAAAAAATATTAAACTTATAGATAGAGATAATCTAATGATACTAGCTAAAAAATTTTCTAAAAAAGCTAGTAGTTCTCATGATTCTCATAATTATGTTAATACTGATTCTAATTCACATGATTCATTTGACAATCCTGATATTCAATCTTCTGAAATGAAAAAGAACTATGGAGATAATTCGAATGATAATTATGATGATTCTGATAGCTATCATGATAATTATTATTCAACAGATTCAAATAATAATCCGGGGAATGTTTATAGGGATAACTCTACATTTATTTCTGGGAAAAGTAGTATGGGTCTTAAAAAACAGAGGTCTAATTCAAATTCAACTCATTCTTCAGTATCAAGAGATGATTCTAAATTAGCTAAGAGAAAGCCTAAAAAACAAGGGCCACCTTTAAGTCAAAGAATCTTGCCAATTTTAAATAATACAATTGTATTGATAATTTTAGTTGTTTTAGTGTCTTATTTGATATCTTCATTGCTGGTTTTAGCTACAGGTACTTCAAATGGAATAAGTGGTTTAGTTAAAATTCTTTCATCATTAGTACTATCTTATGGGCTTGTATTAGTTTTAAATAAGGATGGAACTGCAGTACTTGTAAAAGGGACTACAGTATTTTTTGTTTCTTTAATAATTTTAATCTTAATGATAATTGTTTTATAATAATTTTATAATTATTTTATAATTATTTTGGGCTTATAAAATTCTATAATACTAATAACATTAATATTATAATTAATATTCATTTTTAAAATTAATATTATAAAAGTAAAAACTATATTCATATTATAGTATGAATATTGCCAATAGAATATTAATTAAAATATTAATTATAGGATAAAAACTGAATATACTGGATTATATGGTAAAAAAGTTGATTATATTAGTATAAATATATAAATTTTTGAAAATAGCTTCAATATGTAAAAACAGAAAAATAAATTAGTGGTTCCGGCGAGATTCGAACTCACGATCCTCTCGTTGTAAGCGAGATATCATACCCCTAGACCACGGAACCATAGCATACCAAATATTTAAAAAATCAAGTATATAAACTTTTCTAATTTTTCTATTTTTTATAGATTTATAGAATTAAAAAATTATTTTATATTAAGATTTTTTCATATTATTATTTAAGATTTTTTATATAATATAATAAAATTAAAAAAACTTATATAAATTAAAGATTAATATTAAATAGGATTTTTATAAAGAATTTTTAAATAGAATTATTTTATAATTTTATTATATTCTTATATTATTTTATAATTCTTATATTATCTTATATTATTCTTATATCATTATTTTATAGTACTAATGCCATATTTGTTAATATTAAACTTGTTTAGATAGAATTCAAATAATGATCCAAATAATAATTCAAAAGGAGGAATAAAGTATGTCATGGGATGAAAAAGGTGGAAAAATATGGATGGATGGAGAATTTGTAGATTGGAAAGATGCTAATATTCATGTTTTATCTCATGTAGTTCACTATGGTTCAAGTGTCTTTGAAGGATTAAGATGCTATGAAAATCCAAATGGTAGTGCAATATTCCGACTTAATGAACATGTTGAACGATTATTTGAATCTGCTAAAATATATAAAATGCCAATACCATTCAGTAAAACTGAAGTATCAGACGCAATTAAAGATGTTGTAGCTATAAATAATTTAAAATCTTGTTATATACGCCCAATAGCATATAGGGGATATAAAGAATTAGGTGTCAGTCCTTTAAACTGTCCAGTTAATGTAAATATTGCTGCATGGAAATGGGGAACTTATTTAGGCGATGAAGCCATGAAAAACGGTGTTGATATTGGAGTTTCTTCTTGGAGAAGACTTGCTCCTGATACAATGCCTAGTTTAGCTAAAGCTGGTGCTAACTATATGAATGCACAATTAGCAAAGCTTGAAGCTATCGAAAATGGTTTTGATGAAGCTATAATGCTTGATTATCATGGTTTTGTTGGTGAAGGTAGTGGTGAAAATATATTTTTGGTTAAAGATGATGTCATACATACTCCTTCTTTATCTTCTTCAATATTGAAAGGAATTACAAGAGATTCTGTTATTAAAATAGCTGAAGATCTTGGTTATGGTGTATTAGAAGAAAAAATCCCTAGAGAAATGTTATATTTGTCTGATGAAGTATTTTTTTCAGGATCTGCTGCAGAAGTAACTCCAATAAGATCCATTGACAAGATAGAAATAGGATCTGGTAGACGTGGGTCAGTTACAGAAAAAATACAATCTGAGTTTTTCAGCATTGTTGATGGGAAAACAGAAGATAAATTTAATTGGTTATCTTACATAGAATACTAGATAATAACATTGATAATAATTACTTTTAGGATTTTTAGAATTTTGAAAATCTTTAGAATTCTAAAGATTTTAAGATTTTTAGGTAGCTATATATTATAATATTATTTTTAAAGAATTATTTTTAAGAGGCTTTATAATGCATATTTTACAAGCGGTTATTGTAGGAATAGTACAAGGATTAACAGAATTTCTCCCAGTAAGTAGTTCTGCTCATCTGATATTTGTTCAAGAATTATTAGGGATTAATCAACCAGGAATAGCTTTTGATGTTTTACTTCACTTAGGAACACTCGTTGCTGTTGTTGGATATTTCTTTAAAGATATTGTTGAAATGATAAAGGCTTTTATATCTAGTATACTTGATTTATTCAGAGGTAAGTTTAAAGAAGGGTTTAAAAATGATCCTTATAAAAGATTGGCATGGATGGTTATTATTGGAACAATTCCTGCAGGTGCCGTAGGTATAATTTTTGATACTCAAATTGAAGCTATATTTCAAAGTGTTACAATTCCAGCATTTTTTTTACTTATCACAGGAACATTACTTTATGTTTCCCAGCGTTTAAATGTTGGAAATAGAGATATAAAAAACTCTGGAATAAAAGATAGTATTATTGTTGGTATAGGACAAGCTTTCGCGATTTTACCAGGACTTTCACGTTCAGGAACTACAATTGCAGCTGGACTTTTAATTGGATTAGATAAAGAATTTGCAGCTAAATTTAGTTTTCTTTTAGCTATTCCTGCTATTCTTGGCGCTGCTTTGACACAAATAGATGGAATTGGTGCAGGAATGGATACTAATTTATTACCTTATCTTTTAGGATTTTTAGCATCTCTTATTTCAGGGTACTTAGCTATTAGTATTTTATTAAAATTAATTAGAGAAAGAAGCTTGGATATATTTGCATTTTACTGTTGGATAGTTGGTGCGATTGTATTAGTTTATAGCTTGTTTTTCATGTAACTTATAAAACTTATAATAGATTTAATATATCATAATTTAATGTATTATATTTAAAATTTTTTCATAATTTAAAATTTTTTTCATAATATTTTTTATTTATTATACAATATTTGCCTATAATTAAATTAATTTATTTTTTTTCTTTTTTTTAAATATAGGTATTTATAATCATTTAAATCTATGTCTTAATGATTATAATAATATATTTCAATTTTTATAGGAGAATATTGCTTTATAGTTATTATATTACTTTATTAAATAGATCATTATAATTAAAATAGTAATTAATTATATTAATTATAACAAAATTACATTTTCATAAAATTGCATATAATATGAAATTAGACATCATATAAAATTAGAGTATATATTAATTATAAAATATAAATTAAATTTATACTTTTTATAGAGAATTAGTATAATTAGTACAATAATATATAAAATTAGATTTATACTAAATTTAATAAATGAAATAAACTTATTAATGGTGCAATAATGGCAGAACTATTCAATGGACTAAAATCTTATGGTTCTTTTGAACTTTTAAAAAAGATAGAAGGTAAAAAACCTTTTTTCATATGTACGATTGCTACAACTTCTACAGCAAATATTCCTTACATTACTGGTGCTGGAGCAACTCCTGAGCTGATGGAATATACTCCTGCAGGAGATGTTGAATTAATTATTCATGGAGAACTTAGATGCTGTGATATACCTCCTCAAACTATTGTTGATGGTGCTTCAGCACCTACTCCTGCAATGATTACAAAAGCTGCTCTTGAATTAACTGATGTTCCTTTTTTAATAGTTGATGCAGGTTCAAGAATAAAACCAGATGTCCCCTGTATTACAGCTTCTAATAAATCCATTCATGGAAAAGATATAAGAACTGGTGAAGCTGTTGAAAATCCAGAAAAAATTTTCAATGATTCAAAGATAATTGGAAGGGAGCTTTCTAAGTCTAATGATTACCTTGTGATTGGAGAAAGTATTCCTGCAGGTACAACAACAGCTCTTGGTGTTTTAACTGCTCTTGGATATGATGCTAATTTTAAAGTTAGTGGTAGTATGCCTGAAAATCCACATAATCTCAAAAAAGATGTTGTAATGGAAGGACTTGCTAATGCTGGTATTTTAGATGGTATTGGGAATATTGGAAAGATAGATCCTTTTAAAGCAGTAGCTGCTGTAGGAGATCCAATGATTCCTGCTGTTGCAGGTATGGTTTTTGGAAGCACAGTCCCTGTTATTTTAGCTGGTGGAACTCAAATGGCTAGTGTTTGCAGTTTTATTAAAGCAATTGATCCAAATTTTGATTTTTCAAGAATTTGTTTAGGTACAACCAGTTTTGTTGCTAACGATTCTACTTCTGACTTATTCAACATAGTATCTCAGATAGATGACATAGATGTTCATGTTGTTAATCCTAATTTTGAAGAATCTTCTAATGGAGGCCTTAAGAATTATCTAAAAGGATTTGTTAAGGAAGGTGTTGGGGCAGGTGGTGCAATGCTTATGGCACTTCTTTTAGGATACTCAATTGAGGATATTCGAAAAAAAGTTGAGGAGATTTGTGAATAGTTATTGATTATTGTTTGTTATAATTGGATATATGAAAATATATTTTAAAAAATTTATTATTGGTTGATTAAGTTGATTTGTTTAGGAATTGAAGGAACAGCAGAAAAAACTGGTGTTGGAATTGTTGATAGTGATGGTAATATTCTTTCATTAGTTGGAAAACAATTATTTCCAGAAAAAGGAGGTATTCATCCTAGAGAAGCTGCTGAACATCATGCAAAATGGATTCCTAAGTTAATTTCTGATGCCTGTGATAAAGCAAAATTAGGTCTTGATGAAATTGACCTTGTATCTTTTTCAAAAGGCCCAGGATTAGGTCCAGGACTTAGAACAACAGCTACTGCAGCTAGATCATTATCATTATCAATTAATAAACCTATTATCGGAGTAAATCATTGTATTGGGCACATTGAAATTGGAAAACTTGATACTTCTGCTAATGATCCTGTTTCTTTATATGTTAGTGGTGGAAATAGTCAAATTATAGCTTATGAATATGGAAGATATCGTGTTTTTGGTGAAACTTTAGATATAGCAATTGGAAATGCATTAGATCAATTTGGAAGGGAAACAGGACTTGGACACCCAGGAGGTCCAGTTGTTGAGAAATTAGCCAAAAATGGAAGTTACATTGATTTACCTTATACTGTTAAAGGAATGGATCTTTCATTTTCTGGATTAATGAGTGCAGCAATTCGTAAATATAAAGAAGGAATTGAAATTGAAGACATTTGTTATAGTTTCCAAGAAACTGCATTTTCTATGCTTGTTGAAGTAACAGAAAGAGCTCTTTCACACACTAAAAAAGATGAAGTTCTTTTATGTGGGGGAGTAGCTGCAAATAAAAGACTTAGGGAAATGTTAGATGATATGGCTGAGGATCACTTTGCTAAGTTTTATATGCCTAAAATGGAATATTGTGGAGACAATGGTGCAATGATTGCATGGCTTGGAATACTAATGAATAAAAGCTATGGCCCTGATAAAATCGGGGAGACTAATGTTATTCAAAGATTCAGAACAGATGAAGTTGATGCACCATGGGTTAAACAATCAAAATCAAGAATTATATTACCAAAAGAGATATTAGCTAAAGGTGCTGAGGCTGATATTTTAACTGGAAATTGGATAGAAAAAGAAGTTATTATAAAAAAGAGGATTCCTAAAAGATATAGGATTAATGAAATTGATGATAAAATTAGAAAATCAAGAACAAAAAGGGAGACAAAATTAATATCTGATGTTAAAAAATCAGGAGTATTTTCACCAGTTCTATATGATATTGATTTAAAAGAAAAATCAATAGTAATGGAGAAAATTAAGGGGGAAACTGTTAAAAATATTTTAGAAGGGTCATCTGAATCTAATAATTTTAATAAATTTGACCAAAATGAACTTTTATTTGCTATTGGTCGAAGTATTGCTAAAATTCATCAAAAAGATATTATTCATGGAGATATTACTAGTTCTAATATTTTATTCAGTGATGGTAATGTTATTTTAATTGATTTTGGTTTAGGTAGATATTCTAATCTTATTGAGGATAAATGTGTTGATTTATTAACTTTTAAAAAATCTTTACAAAGTGTTGATTATAAAATAGCTGATAAAATTTTTAATACAGTTTTAGAAGGATATATTAATACTTATAAAACCTTTTCTGAGGATTTTAATTTTAAAAAGATTAATATAATTAAAAAAATACATGAAATTGAGTCTAGGGGACGTTATACTCCTCACTAGATATATCTTAGTTAATTTTTCTTTTTATTTTCAAACTTAATAATTTTTATCTTCTATCAATTAATCTTTTTGGTCTGCCTTTTATTTTATAAAATTCGAGCTTCCCTTTTTTTAAAAAGTTAAATATAATTTCAAATTCGTCATTATAATATTTTTCTTTTAAATCATTATTTTTTCTTAAAAATGAACTTAGAAAATTGTTTTCAACAATTTTTTTATTTAAATTTGAATAGTCTTTATATTCAACCGATATTCTTAAAGTATTTTCAGTTTCATTTCCATATAAGAATGATTCATATTCTCCAGTTAAATATTCCATATTTTCTCTTTGAAATACTCCTGCTTCAATATCTACTCTGTTAACACTATTTCCAAACATAGTAATAGTTTCAGCATCTCTTGTAGGATTATCAATTTTCATATGTGTCCTACCACAACCGCATTTTTTTCTTGTTATAACTGAACTAGAATCATCTGTATCATAGTTAATAAGTAATGTTCCTGCTTTATCTTCTTTGCTAAGCAAAGTCGTTAGTATCATTTTTCCTTCTTTTCCATCTTTTAAAAAGCATGATTCTGAACAATCAAGATTGGAATCAGTACTATTATTTTCTAATCGCATATTTGGGTCTGTTTCAGTGTTACTATTATATATATCTAGATGTATTAAGTCTTCTGGGACATGAATTCCTTTTTTTTCAATACATTCTCCACACATTGTTCCTTCAGTACTTCCATAAGTATTATATACATTAACACCCCAAATTTCTTCTATATATTCTCGTGATTCTTCTGAAAAACTTTCTCCACCTGCAATTAAGCGTTTTATACTTGATTCTTGGGGATCTAATTTATTTTCTTTCATTCTTTCTGCCAGTCTTAAGAATTTAAATATACTTCCTACGATACTTGTTGGTTTATAATTTTTAAGTATTCTTATTGGGAAAGTGCATTTTCCTTCAGGTATTGTAGTAATTTTCAGTTTTTTTGCAGCTAAACTCATTGATTCTGCTCCAATGTTCATTCCGTAAGATGTGCAAACAATTAAATAGTCATTTGATTTAAAGCCTTGGGATTTGAAAGTTCGTGCATATTTTTCTATATATTTCTCCCAATCATTTTCTGTTAGGAAAAATGATTTTGGTGTTCCTGTTGTTCCACTTGTTTCATGAATAGTAACTATATCCTTATTTTTTGCAGATTTAAAGTTGAAAAAATTAGTAGCTGGGGGTTGGTTTTTCTTAATTGTATCTCCTGTTATTATTGGGAGTTCTTTTAAATCTTCATGGGTTTTAATAGATTTAATTTCTATTTTATTTTTATCAAACCATTTTTTATAGAATTTAGAGTTTTCATATGCATATTTTATTGTGTATTTAACTTTTTCATCAATTAAAGAATCTAAATCTCCTCTATCCATTGTTTCAATTTCTTTGTTATAGTAGAGATCATTATTTTTCATATTAATATATTGTATTTATTAACATTTTAATCTTTAGTATATGCCTATATTTTTGTTGTATTCTATGATACAATCTTGTGGTTCAATATAACTATAATTTAATATAATTAATGATATTTAATATATTAATCATTAAAGATATTATTAATATAAAATACTGTTTATATAAAAATATTAATATAAAATATTTTTTTCATGAAAAAATATTATTATGAAAAAATATTATTCTTATAAAGTTGCTTATATGAAAAAATATTTATAAAATTAAAACTCATAGTTTTACTATTATGATAACATTTATTACTGGTAACAACCATAAAGTAGAAGAAGCAGAAAATATTTTTCGAAAATTCAATATTGAATTAGAGCATATTGACTTAGGTTACACAGAACCTCAAGGAACTCTTGAAGAAGTAGCTATATCTGGTGCAAAATATGCTTCTCGAAAATTAAATAAACCTGTGATTGTTGAAGATGCTGGTTTATTCATTAAAGCTTTAAATGATTTCCCTGGAACATATTCATCTTATGTTCAAGATACAATAGGAAATGAAGGTATTTTAAAGCTTATGAATGATTTAAAAACTGACCAAGAACGTTATGCTGAATTCAGGTCGGTCATTGGGTATTGTGCCCCCAATATCGAGCCCAAGATTTTTTTAGGCAAAGTTTCTGGTGTCATTGCATTTGAAGAAAAGGGTAATAAAGGTTTTGCTTTTGATCCAATTTTTTATGTTCCCAATATGTCTAAAACGTTTGGTGAGCTAACAACAGATGAAAAAAATCAGTTTTCTCATAGAAAAAATTCGTTAGAACTTTTTGTCAATTGGTATAAATCTGATAAATAAATTATGATGCATAGATTTAACAATTTTTCAAATTAAACAGTTCTATTGTTATTTATTGCTAATTATATTAATATAATAAAAAATTGACTTATAACAAAGTTAGTTTATAAGATTAACTTATAAAAAGAATTAATATTATAAAAAATTAAGAGGTATTTACAATGTCTAAACCAGAATGGGTTACTTATTCAAATGAAGAAATTGAAGAATTTATATTAAAATTTACAAAAGAAGGTAAATCTCCAAGTGAAATTGGTGTTATTTTAAGAGATCAGTATGGTATTCCTAGTGTAAAAGCTGTTACTGGTGAAAAAATCACTGCTATATTAAAAAGAAATGAACAAGCTCAAGAATATCCTGAAGATATCATGAACTTAATTAAACGTGCTGTAAACATTAGAGATCACTTAAAAGAAAATCCAAAAGATTTACACACTAAAAGAGGATTAACTATCATAGAATCAAGAATTAGGCGTCTTGGTAAATATTACGTTAACGATGGTGAATTACCTGAAGGATGGAGATATGACCCACAAGAAGCAGCACTCCTTGTTAAATAAGGCTAATGAAGCTTCTGACATGATATCCAAACATATCAAGGATGATCATGTTATAAGAATCATTTCTCATAATGATGCAGATGGGCTTTCTGCAGCTGGTGTTATAGCTAATGCTATAAAAGAGGAGGGAGGACAGTTTCATACTACCATCCTTTCTCGCTTAAAGCCAGAAAATGTGAAAGAACTATCTAAAGAGAAATATAAGTTATTTATATTTTCTGACATGGGAAGCGCCAATTTAAAGCTTATTAATAAGTTTAAATCAGAGGTTATAATTGCAGATCATCATCAAGTTGATGATACAGAATCAGAAGATCATATTATTCATGTTAATCCTCATCTTTATGGGATTGATGGTAGTAAAGAACTAAGTGGTGCTGGTTCTTCTTATTTAAGTATTAGAAACTTAGGTGATGGGGAAAATAATAAAAAACATATTGCTCCACTTGCTTTAGTAGGTGCTTTTGGAGATATGCAATTTAATGATGGATTTATTGGTGCAAATGAGCTAATCGTTGAAGATGGGAAAGAATTTGGAAATCTTGAAATACATCAAGATCTTAAAATTGTTTCCAAAAATCAAGAACCACTATATAAATCTTTAGCATATACTTTAAATCCAGCTATACCTGGTTTAACTGGTGATTTAGAGGGATCAATGGGATTTTTAGAAAAAATAGGAATTTCTTATGGAATAAAATTCACTGATCTTGAAGATGAAGAAAAAGATGTTTTAAAAGATGAACTTATTAAAGTAACTCCTGATATTTTTGGAAGTATTTATAGTGTGCCTAAAGAAAATCCTGTTTTAAGGAACCTTGAGGAATATTCTTATATTTTAGATGCTTGCGGGAAAAACAAAAAAACCGGCCTTGGTCTTTCTATTGCATTTGGAGAACGTGGAGAAGCACTTGATGCAGCTTTGAATCTTCAAAAAAAATATAGAGATCAGTTAATTAAAGGAATGGAATGGATTAAACGAGAAGGTGCAGTTCAAATGGACTTTATCCAGTATATGTATAGTGAAGATAAAGTCTTGAAAAGTGTTATGGGTACTATTTCTAGTGTAGGAATTGCAGCTGAAATTTTAGATAGTGATAAACCCATTCTATCTATGGCTAGAATGCATAATGATGTAAAAGTTTCTGGAAGAACAACAAGAGAGATGATAGAAAAAGGAGTAGATCTTGGAAAAGTTCTCCATGATAGTTCATTAAGCTTTGGAGGTCAAGGTGGGGGTCATGATATAGCTGCTGGAGCTATGATTCCTTATAAAGAGATGGATAATTTTTTAAACTTAGTAAATGATATGGTTGAACACCAAATTGAAAATAATTAATCCTATTATTCTTATATTATACTTAGTATTCTTTATTATTCCTATCATTACTATTTATATAAAAATTATAATCTTTCATATTTTTAAAATTTCCCTGATTTAATTTTAATATATTTTGACTTAAATAACTTATTAATAGTATTTTTGAGTAATAGTTTTTGTAATAATATTATTTTTGATTTAAATATGGTAATGGGATTTAAATGTATTTAAATAAAGAAGAAGAAAGAATGTATAATGGTTTCTATGGAGATACTGTACGTAAAAGCATGGAGATCCTAGTGGCACTTGGGGATATTTATAGTGCAGAAAAACTTGTAAATATTACTTCTGCTCAAATATCTGGTGTTTCTTACAAGACTATTGGTGATGCAGGTCTTGAATATCTTGAAGATTTGGCTAGTGATAAGAATTTAAATAGAAACTCTGCTGCAAAAGTTCCTTCTACTTTAAATCCTGCTGGTACAGATCTAGATAACTGGAAATCTCTTGGATTTCCACCAAAATTTTCTAAAAAGCAGAATGAAATTGTTGATGCTTATGGGATGCTTGGAATTTCGAAAACATGTACTTGCACTCCTTATCTTGTAGGTAATGTTCCTAAATTCAGAGATCATGTAGCATGGTCTGAATCTTCAGCAGTTGCTTATGTAAATTCAGTTATCGGTGCAAGAACTAATCGTGAAGGAGGGCCTGGTGCATTAGCTGCAGCTATTTGTGGTAAAACCCCTATGTATGGTTATCATTTAGAAGAAAATAGGAAAGCAAACCTTTTAATAGAACTTGAAACTCCTATATCTGGAATTGATTATGGGGCATTGGGATATATGGTTGGTAAGGAAGTTGGAAATGGTGTTCCTTATTTTGTCCTTAAAAATGATTCTACTAATACTGAATTAAAAGCTCTTGGAGCAGCACTTGCATCTTCGGGTGCTGTTGCATTATATCATGTTGAAAATGAAACTCCTGAGTATGATTCTGCTGGAAAGACTGAATTGCTTAAAAATAATAATAAAATCTTAATTACAGATTCTGATATTAAAAATACTTGTGAAAATTTAACTAATTCATCTAAAAATGAAGCAGATTTAGTTTGTTTAGGTTGTCCTCATGCTTCTTTAGAAGAAATTAAAAATATTGCAAATATAGTCAAAAATAAAAAAATAAAGAATGATTTATGGGTATGTACTTCTATAAATGTTAAAGCTGCCTCAGATAGAATGGGTTATACAAAAATAATCGAGTCTGCTGGTGGACATATAGTGTGTGATACTTGTATGGTTGTTGCTCCAATTGAAGACATGGGATATGAAACAATTGGTGTAAATTCTGCAAAGGCAGCTAACTATGTTCCTAATATGTGTGGTCTTGATGTAATATTTGATGAGGCAAAGAATTTAATAAAATTCAAATCTTAATTTTATTTTTATAAATATTTTTATAATATGTTATTATGCTTTTAATATCTACTTTTAATATCTACTTTTAATATCTACTTTTAATATCTACTTTTAATATCTACTTTTAATATTTATTTTTAGTATTATATTCTTAATATTATATCATATTTTTAACATTATATTCTATTTTTCAATATTATATTTCTTTTTTAATATTATTCTAATTACTTTTCATTTGCTTCCAAAAATTAATAATATATAAAATTACAAAATATATAACAATGAACACTTTAAAGAAAATGCAAGTTTTGAGTGATTCTGCACAATATGATATTTGTGATTATGTAAATCACTATAAAAAATCTGATATTAATCTTCCAGGAATTTATAATGCAACAGGACCTGATGGCTGTAAAATTCCTCTTTTTAAAACATTAATGACAAATAAATGTGTTAATGATTGTAAATATTGTATCAATCAGTCTAAAAGAAATTTTACTAGATTAGAACTAAGTCCAGAAGAATTAGCAAGAGCTTTCCTTAGTTATTATAATAATGATTATGTACAAGGATTGTTTCTAAGTTCTGGAATTGCAAAAGATGTTGATGACACTATGGAGAAAATGTTAGATGTTATTAACATACTTAGGAAAAAATACGGATATGATGATTACATACACTTTAAAGTGATTCCTGGTGCTAACAAAGATTCTATTAAGCGTGCAATGTCATTAGCTAATAGAGTAAGTTTAAATATTGAGTCTGCAACTTCAGATGGATTGTCTCAAATTTCTTCAAACAAAGATTATAATAAAGATATATTAAAAAGAATAAGTTGGATAGATTCTATATCTAAAAAAAATAACTCTATAATATGTTCTAGTTCAACTACACAGATGATTGTTGGAGCAAATGATGAGACTGATGTGGAAATTCTTTCTAGAATAAAATCCCTTTATAAAAACTATAATTTATCTAGAAGCTATTTTAGTTCTTTTTCTCCAGTTGAAGGAACAGAACTTGAAAAGAGGGAAGAGTGCAATAAAAATAGGACTTCAAAACTATATCATGCTGATTCTCTGTTAAATATATATAAATTTGAATTAGATGAGCTTGTCTTTGAAGAAAATAATCAATTATCAATTAATGAAGATCCTAAATATTTATCTGCTTTAAAACGAGATATATTTCCTTTAGAAATTAATTCTGCTTCTTTTTATGAATTAATTCGCGTTCCAGGTATTGGAACTATTTCTGCAAAAAGAATCATGGCTATAAGAAAGAAAAAACCATTTAAGAAGATGATAGACTTGAGAAAATTAGGAGTTGTTATAGATAGGGCTGAACCATTTATTAAATTAGATGGTAATTATCAAATTGCTCTTGATAAATATTAATAATTATTAATAAACAATATTTAAAAATAGAATATAATGTTAAAAATATGCTATAATATTAAAGATATAATACTAAAAATAAATATTAAAAGTAGATATTAAATTGTATATTAAATAATAATATTCTAAAATAATATTAACTGAATTTTTTATTATCTAAACTCTGATCTTTTTTTCCAAATCGCTTTCATAGACTTTAAACCACTTTTCTTAGGAGGATTTTTTAGATTAAAATTGTTAATAATATCTACAAAATTTTCAACAGCAATTTCACTATTTTTAATTAATTTTTCACTTTCTGGTCTTGGAAGCTTATTTTTTAACATTTTTAACATATAATCCTCATATTTGTCATCATAACTATTTTTATCTTCATGATTATCTTTGCATTTATTGTTATCTTTGTTTTCATGTGTATGTTTGTTTTCATGATCATATTTATCCTGATGGTTATCTTTAAATTCATCTAAAAAATCTGAAACTTCTTCTATTTCAAGTATTGGAATTTTTAAATCATTTGCTAAATCTACACTACCATGTTCTTTATGAAACCCTGCTATTTTTATTGAAGGGATTTCTAAAACACCTGCTTCTATTGTCATTCCCATACCAGCTCCATAAATCATAAGATTTGAAGATTTCATTAAACTTAATAAATCAACAAACTCATCTAAAACTTTAATTTTATTAGATTTTATCATATCTTGAATTAATTCTTTTTTAAAACGATATGGTGCTATAAGTGTTGGAAGATTTATTTTTTCTAGAATATTTATTAGCTTTTTTATATCGCTAGTTTTTAAATCTCCTCCTAAAACTACTAATATAAATTTTGAATAACCATAATCCTTTTTTATATCTTCATTATCTAATAAATGATTATTAGTAACACAATCAACAATATAATTAACCATAGGATAACCCTGAATGTTTTCAGTAGAATCTATATGGTATTTTTCACTTAAATAATTTTTATAACTTTTTGAAGGTACTGTTACTAAATTAGAAAATGCAATTGTTTCAATTGGATTATATATATCTTGTTCTATATGTATTGCAGGAATTTTAAGTAAATTAGCAGCTGATATAGATTTTCTAACATCACCAGCATTTCCACAGGTAATTAAAAGATCTATCCCTTTTCCTCTCAATCCTAAGATTGCTTTAATAATGTCTTTGAAAATTAGATATGCAAGTTCAAAATTATTTCTTTTTACTTTTCCAGAACCCCTACCTTTTCCAATTGAATAAAATTCATCACAATATGGTTCAAGTAGTTCTTTAACACCTGATCCATGGGTTAAACAGATTATTTTGCTTTTTTTCCAATTTAATTTTCCTAAATTTTCCATTTTTTTTATTTTTTTTATAATAGGAATAAGTGTTTTTGCAGGAGCTAATTCACATGCAATTGCTATAGTAATTTTTTCCAATTAATCACTCTCATTCTTATTAATATGCCATTATCTTTTAAAATTGTTTTCATGACATTTATAGCTTATAATAATTTTCTAGATTATAAATATAATCTATTTTATAAATATAATATATTATTGTAATAATTCCTAAAATATAAAAAAACCAAACTATTATGTCTGTAGGACCTGTTTCAATCCAAATTAAAGTTTGTCCTAAAATTATTCCATAGATAGCAGTAGCTATGCTTTTCAAATGTTTTTGAATTATATATAACATTTTTAATATAAATCCTATTAAAAACATTTGAATGCTCATTCCAATCCATCCAAAGTCCAGTATGGCAGGACCAAATATTGTTGAAGTTATAGAATGATTTTCTCCTAATACAGCTTGTCCAACAAGCACACGAGGATCTACAGATTTAAAAAATCCTGTTAATGTATAATAAAATAGTTCTCCTTGTGTTGAACCAGCTAGTGGGATTGTTCTATCTAGAATATTAATTGTAAAACCTGCTCTATAGGATATTAGTTCTAATGCATTTAATCTCCAATGCTGCCATTCAATTGATTGCACAGCTATAAAACCTATAATAGTCATTAAAAAAATTATTATAATTCCAAAAAGTATTTGGTACTTTATTTTTAAATTTCTTGAGTAGTATAATGTTATAAAAGAGCTTAATAAAATTGCCATTGGTGTTGTTCTATACCCGGTCAGTGAAAAAAGTCCTAATCCAATTATAAGCAATAAATAATAAATTTTTCTATTATACTTAGCTAAAAGTATATTTATTCCTATTATGAAGAATATATAAGAGAATAACCATATTTTAGTTGCAGCCTCTGCTTTTAAAAACCCACTAAATAGGGGAATTCCTCCAAGTAATATGAAATTAATTATTTGTAGTAATAATCCAATTAGAACTATGGATAATACAATAAACTCAAAATTCTTGAATTTATTACCATTATTATTTTTATTTTCATTATTTTTATAATAACTACTTATTTTAAATGAAGGTAACGATTCTAATTTCTTTTTTTTTATTTTATTTAGAGTTTTTATTTTTTTATTGAACTTTTTTGACAATTTTGATAGTATTTTTGGGAATTTAATACCAATAATAAAGAATATAATACCTAATAAAATATAAAGATACACTTGAAATGATGGTCTTGGTAACTCATCAGAAAAATATAGCATAGGTAAAGATACAAGTATAAAGATTATTATAAAAAATATAACTATATAGGGATTGAATATGTCTATATTTCCATATTTTTCTTTGATTTTGTGTTTTATCTTCATATTTATTAGATTCCCATTTCTTTATTTTATTATTTACTTATTAGTAATTCTATATTATTTTTATTACTATTCTTATTACTATTTATATTAATAATTTTATCAATAGTTTTATTAGTAAATTTATTAGTAATTTTTTAATTTTACTATTTATTTTATTACTAATTTCATTAGTAACTTTATTATATTTGCTTTTATTTATTTTTTATTAAAATATAATTTTATTTTTTGTTAAAATATAAATAAACAAAAGTACAATTAATATTCATGAGAATTGTATTGGCTGGAACTGGTAGTGCGGTAGGTAAAACAACTATTTCAACAGGAATTATGAAAGTATTATCTGATGAAATGAATGTACAACCTTTTAAAGTTGGTCCTGATTATATTGATCCTTCATATCACTCGTTAGCTACAAAAAACCCTCCTAGAAATCTTGATTCATTTTTCATGAATGAGGATCAAATTAGAAGCTCATTTGTTAGAGGTTTAGAAATTTCTAAAGCTGAAATTGGGGTTATAGAAGGTGTTAGGGGACTTTATGAAGGTATTAGTCCTACAGGGGATGTTGGAAATACTGCTTCAATAGCTAAAGCTTTAAATGCTCCAGTTATACTTATTTTAAATGCTCGTAGTCTTGTAAAAAGTGCAGCTGCCGTTGTTTTAGGGTTTAAAACTCTTGATCCTAATGTTAAAATTGAGGGAGTAATACTTAATAAAGTTAAAGGGAAACGTCATTATCTTAAAGCTAAAGAAGCTATTGAAAAACTTTCTAATACCAAAGTAATTGGGGGAATCCCTCGTGACGATGATTTGATAGTAAAAGAACGACATTTAGGTTTGATACCAGCATTAGAAAAAGAAAGAATTGCTAATAATATTGATAAATGGGCTAATGTTATTAGAGAAAATATTGACTTAGATGCTTTAAAAAATATAGCAAAATCAAATTCAAAAGTTAAAACAGATTCCAAAACTGAACTTTGGACTTCTGAAAATAAAAAAAAGACAAAAATTGCAGTAGCTCTTGATGAAGCGTTTAATTTTTATTACACTGAAAATTTTGAAAGTTTAGAAGATAATAATGCAAAATTGATCTATTTTAGTCCTTACAATGATGATGAGATCCCTGATGTTGATGCTCTCTATCTTGGAGGAGGATATCCTGAAATTTTTGCAAAGGAGCTAGAATTTAATCAATCTATGCGAAAATCTATTAATAAATTCCATAATAATGGTAATCCTATTTATGGGGAATGTGGAGGTTTATTGTATTTATCCAAATCTATTGATGGGTTTAAAATGTGTGATGTTATTCCTCATCCTTCTAAAATGACTGATAAGGTTCAAGGTCTTAGTTATGTAATCGCTAAGTCAAATAAAGATAACCTTATTTCAAAAAAGGATGATATATTTAGAGGACATGAATTTCATTATACAAAGCTTCAAATTGAGAAAAATCTTCTTAATAATGTTGATTTTGCTTTAGATATTCAAAGAGGAAGAGGAATAATTAATAATCATGATGGTATTTCTATTGGAAATACTCTAGCTAGTTATCTTCATATTCATGCTTGTTCTTGTCCTAATTTTGCACATAATTTTACAAATAATATAATTGAATTATAAAATAATTGGATTATTGGATAATTGACTATTAAATAAGTGAATTATGAAATAAATCGTATAATTCTCTTCAAATCATTTTTTATATTATTAAAAAGATTTCTTATAAAATTTATAAAATTTAGATTTTTATTAGAAATTTTAGAATTATAATTTTATGTACAAAGATTCACTTTTTTATATATATTTACATTAATAAACATTAAAATATATTAATAAACATTAAAATTAATAATATAAATATTTTTATATTTAATTAATTATATTAGCTTTTAATTAAATATTTTATATAATAAATAATTTTAATGGCTAATTTCTCAAAAATACTGGAAATTAAACCTATTGCTTAGTTTAATTGTTTTCATTAAGCTTATTTCTTATTATATTTTTATATTAATGAGTTTTTTTAATAATATGAAACTTATATATAAACTTAATGGTCTAAACCAAAACATAAAGTACTTATTAAAAAACAATAAATAAAAAAATGGTGATAAAATGGTTGTCAAAATTGGAATTATAAAAAGTGGTAATATTGGTACTTCTCCAGTATTAGATTTATTACTCGATGAACGTGCTGATAGACCTAACATAGATGTTCGAATTATCGGTTCTGGAGCTAAAATGAACCCAGAACAAGTAGAAGAAGTAACTCCAAAAGTTAAAGACTTTGACCCAGATTTTGCTATATTTATAAGTCCTAACCCAGGTGCACCTGGACCAGCTAAAGCAAGAGAACTTTTATCTGGATATGACATTCCTGCTGTAATTATAGGGGATGCTCCAGGAGCTGGAAAGAAGGATGAAATGGATGAACAAGGTTTAGGATATATAATTGTTAAAGGAGACCCAATGATTGGAGCAAGAAGAGAATTACTCGATCCAACAGAAATGGCTTCTTTCAATGCAGATGTTATTAAAGTTTTAGCTTTAACTGGTGCTTACAGAGTAGTTCAAAATGCTATTGATGCTCTTATTGAAGCAGCTGAAGCTGGTAAAGAATTAGAATTACCAAAAATCATATTAACTGCTGAAAAAGCTGTTGAAGCTGCAGGATTCACTAATCCTTATGCAAAAGCAAAAGCTATTGCTGCGTACGAAGCGGCTGGTAAAGTAGCAGACATTGATACTAAAGGTTGTTTCATGGTTCGTGATGCTAATCAATATATACCACTCGTAGCTGCTGCTCATGAGTTAATTGGAACTGCTGCTAAACTCGCAACTGAAGCAAGAGAAATTGAAAAAGCTAATGACTCAGTTTTAAGAACTCCACACGCTGGTGACGGTTCTATTGTTTCAAAAACTAAATTGTTAGATAAACCATCCTAAGTTTATATTAATAATTAGATTTTATTCACCGTTTTAAAAACGGTGTTTCTTATTTTATTTTTTTTCATTGTTTCATTAGTATATTGTTTTATACTATATTTTTTGGGCTATATTCTTTTTATAATGATTTTAATATTTTAATTTATGCAATTATCAAATATTAGTTTAATTATTAAGCATTTATTTCATTAAACCATTTGTTTACTATTAAAGTATTCCTTTAGTACTTGGAATTGAGTCATGCTCTATTTTACAAGCATCATGTAGTGATTTTGCAAATGCTTTGAATATTGCTTCAGCTTTGTGGTGGTCATTTGAACCTTCAGCAGATATATTTAGATTTACTTTTCCTGAACTTGCGAAAGATTCAAAAAAGTGTTTAATCGTATCACTAGTCATATCTCCAATTTTATCATTATTAAATTCGAAATTAGCTTTGAAATAGCTACGTCCACTTATATCAATTGCTACTGTAGCTAAAGAATCATCCATAGGTACTATTGCATGAGACATTCTTTTGATTCCTTTTTTATCTCCAATAGCCTCTAAAAATGCTTCTCCAAGTAAGATTCCAACATCTTCTATTGTATGATGGTCATCTATATCTATATCTCCTATGGCTTGGATATCTAGATCAATCATGCTGTGTTTTGAAAATGATTCAAGCATATGATTAAAGAAATTTATCCCACTATTGACATTGTATTTTCCTTCACCATCTAAATTAATCTTTATTCTAATATCTGTTTCAGATGTTTTTCTTGAAACTTTGGCTAATCTATTTTTCTCCATTTCAACCACTAAATTTTATTATTATTTATTATTTTTTATAAGAGTATTATTTATATAGAAATTTATTTATAAACTATATATTTAGAAATATTACTTAGAATTATTATTATATATAAGTATTACTATATTGAAATATTGTTAATATATTAATTGTTAAATCCCTAATTTGCTTTTTCCAGACTTTGCTTTTTTGAGTCTTTTTATTTCTTTTTCTTCATTTGGAGCATTTCTTTCTATGGTTATTGCTCCTTCTGGACACTTTGATGCACATAGGGTACACACATGACAATATTCAAGATTATCTGCATGTGCTGTTTTATTTATTTTCCAGATTTTTTGGCCTTTAGGACATATATCTTTGCATTCTCCACAACCAGTACATTTATCTTTATCAACTAATATTTTTAAAATAAAAACACCTCATCATCAATAACCTAAAAGATAAAATATTATTTAATAATAGAATAGTATCTTATTTAATAATAAAATATTATTTAATAGAATACAGACTAATTACTAAAGCAGAAATTAATACTAAAGTAGAAGTTAGTAAATTAGAAATTACTAAAACATAATTACTAAAGCTTCAATGTTGCTATTGAAACAGCTTTGAAACCAAGATAAATTTCTTTTCCTAATCTTAACTTAAGATTTTCTTCTGCTGAACGAGTTATGTTTGAATATAAATAAATTCCACCAACATCTGCTTTAACTCTTATCATTTCTCCACTAAGACTTATTTCAACTATTTTTCCTTTTAATATATTTCTAACACTTGATTTTTGCTCTTCTAACATTATAAATATATTATCATAACTTATTAGAGCTAAAATATTGTCTCCAACTTCATATTTTTCATTTAAAGGAATTGTCATATTAAGGTCTTTCATCTCAATGGTCATAACCTGCTTTTCTTTGTTCACTGAAATAACTTCAGCTTCAATCTCGTTTACTTCTTTATGGAGTTCCATAATTGCATTAATTTTTTTACATTCTTTTAAAATTAATCTGCCTTCTGAAGTTAATTTTGCACTACCTCCTCCTCCTTTACCTCCTTTTGTAGTTGAAACAACAGCTATTTCTAATGAAGTCTCAATTTTTTCTATATAATTAAGAGATGTTCTATAAGATATTTTTGTTAGTTTAGCTGCTTTTGTAATAGAACCTGTTATGTTTATATTGTTAAGGAGATTAAACTTTTTTTCATTAAGGAGAAAATTTTTATCCCCAACATTTATTTTATATTCTACACCCGCTTTGACTTCTGTCATTTAAATCCTCTCTAACCTAGTTTATTTTTAAATATTTAATATATATTGTTTATATATATTTAATCTTTGTTAAATATCTTGATATTTGTCAATATCTTTAATATTTATCAATATCTTTGTATTTTATAAATACCTTTCAATTATTAATTATATTACATCTCTTTTTATTATATTCTTCTATATTATATTTCTATGTATTATTACTATTTTTATTATTTCTATTATTATCTCCTTTATTGTTTTTAGTATTATTTTTACTGTTATTTTTATTATTATTCTAATTATTATCTTTAGTATTCTTTTTATTATTTTTATTATTATTCTAATTATTATCTTTAGTATTCTTTTTATTATTTTTATTATTATTCTTATTTAATAAAAATTATAAAATTACATAGAGTTTATATTGATGAAGATTATATGTAATGAAGTATTATAAATAAATAAAATATTATAATTGAATATAATATTATATTAAACAAAATATTATAATGTACAATAATGTACAACAAAGGTTTAAATAGTACTTTGGATAATTTTTAATATAATGATAAATTGTACAAGAAATATTAATAAGAAATTGTAACAAGAAGTTATAAAAGAAATTATAATTATGAATATTTTGATAAAATTTACAAATAATATTATTTATGTAAATATTTATGTAGATGATATTATTCATGAAAAATCCATATAAATATAATTTAAACAATAGAAAAAGGTGAATTATGTATAAAATAGAATTATCTTCCGATGAAGTACCAAAAAAATGGTATAATATTAATGCAGATCTTCCTTCTGAAATTCCTCCTCCAAAAAATAGTGAGGGTAAAAATCAGATTGAATATCTCCCTAAGATTTTTTCAAAAGGAGTTCTTGAACAAGAATTTTCAACAGAAAGATATATTAATATCCCAAATGAAGTAAGGGAATTATATATGAGAATGGGTAGGCCAAGCCCTTTATTTAGAGCTAAAGGTCTAGAAGATAAGTTAAACACTCCTGCAAAAATATATTTTAAAAGAGAAGATTCTTCTCCAACTGGCAGCCATAAGCTAAATAGTGCAATTCCACAAGCATATTATGCAAAAAAAGATGGAATTGAAAGGTTGACAACAGAAACAGGTGCTGGACAATGGGGTACTGCTCTTTCACTTGCTTGTTCTCAAGTTGATTTGGATTGCACTGTTTATATGGTTAAAGTATCTTTTGATCAAAAGCCTTTCAGAAAAGTCATAATGGGCATCTATGGAGGGGAAGTTCATGCTTCTCCAAGTAAATATACAGAAGCTGGAAGAAAAACTTTAGCTGAAAATCCAGATCATCCAGGATCTCTTGGAATAGCTATTTCTGAAGCTATTGAAGATGCGTTAGATAATGAACATGCATATTACTCAATTGGTAGTGCTTTAAATCATGTAATGTTACATCAAACAATCATTGGCCAAGAAGTTAAAACACAATTAGAGATTGCTGAAGAAGAACCTGATGTAATGATTGGATGTGTTGGTGGTGGAAGTAATTTTGCAGGATTTACATTCCCTTTTATTAAAGATAAAATTGATGGTAATAGTGATTGTGAGTTTATAGGTGTTGAGCCTAGTTCCTGCCCTACTTTGACTGAAGGTAAATATGATTTTGATTTTGGAGATACTACTGGTTTAACTCCTCTTATTAAAATGTTCACATTAGGGCATGATTTTGTAGCTCCTTCTGTACATGCAGGTGGACTTAGATATCATGGTATGTCTCCTCAAGTTTCTTTACTTAAAAAAGAAGGGATTATTGATGCTAAATCTGCTACTCAGAAAGAAGTTTTCAAGGCAGGTATTTTATTTGCTAAATCTGAAGGTATTGTACCTGCACCAGAATCTACTCATGCTATTAAAGTTGCTATTGATGAAGCTAAAAAATGTAAAGAAACTGGAGAAGAAAAAACGATTGTCTTTAATTTATCTGGACATGGTTTGCTTGATCTTGTAGGATATGATAAATTTCTTTCTAATCAGTTATCTTCTGATAATTGAGTAAATTGATTAGCTAAAAAGATATTATATTTAATATAATCTCTTTATTTTTCTTTTCAGTATCTATTTTTATTTTTTTCTTTTTATTCTTTTTAATTTCCTTTTAATTTTCTTTTATTTTCCTTTTATTTCTATTTTTACTACTTTTTACTATTTTTATACTTAATTTTTTTATTTAATTAATTCATTATATTTTTTAATTTATTTATAGTAAATTTGATTTTTCTTGTTATATTGATTAATATTTCATTCTTTTTTCTATGTATTTTATATATTATTGTGAAAATCATAAGAAATTGCTTAATTTCTAATTATTTTACATATTGGTGAATTATAATAAGTTTTATATATCTTAAAATTAATATAGCTGTAGGTATAAGGTTTCCGTTTTCCTTATATTCATAAAATAATTTGTATTATTTTAATGTTCTATTTTCTTTTATTTAGGATTTGAATTGGAATATTTGTTTATTAATAAATTAAATTTATATAAGAGGTTTTTTATGGAAGGAATACTAAATGCAGGGGATACTTCATGGGTTCTTATTTCTACTATCTTAGTACTTTTAATGAGTATCCCAGGGATTGCTTTTTTTTATGGTGGCTTAGCTAAAAAGAAAAATGTTTTAAATACTATGTTTTTAACTTTAATTGCTTTTTCAATAGTAACGATAATTTGGATAGCTTTTGGTTATGAACTTGGGTTTGGAAATTCTATTTCAGGTTTTATTGGATATCCTACAAGTATAATGTTACATGATGTTGGAATAAATTCAATAACAGGCACAATACCTACATATGTTTATATAGCTTTTCAACTAACTTTTGCAGGGTTGACAGCAGCTCTTATTTCTGGAGCTATTGTTGGAAGAATGAAATTTTCAGCATGGGTTGTTTTTGTAGTGCTTTGGACAATTGGTGTTTACATTCCTATCACTCACTGGGTTTGGGGTGGTGGATGGCTAATGAACATGGGTGTTATTGATTTTGCTGGAGGAACAGTCGTTGAAATATGTTCTGGTCTTTCTGCATTAGCATTAGCTCTTATAATTGGAAGAAGAAAAGACAGATCTCTATTACCACATAATTTGGGATACACTGTATTGGGTGCAGGATTTCTATGGTTTGGATGGCTAGGTTTTAATGGAGGTTCTGCTTTAACTGCAGGAGGTCTTGCTGCATCAGCTTTATTAGTTAGTAACTTAGGAGCTGCAGTAGGTCTTTTAACATGGGTTTGTATTGATATTTGGAGAGAAGGAAAACCAACTGTACTTGGAGCTATTTCTGGGGCTATTTCTGCTCTTGTTGCTATGACTCCTGCCGCGGGATTTGTAAATGCTGATGGTGCAGTTGTAATTGGATTTTTTGCAGCAATCTTATCATATATAGCTATTAGTTATATTAAACCAAAATTTGACTATGATGATGCTCTAGATGTTTTTGGAATACATGGAGTATCGGGTATTTGGGGAACTATAGCCACAGGAATTTTTGCAGTAGTTGCTGTTGGAGGTGTTTCAGGATTAATAGAAGGTAATGCTAATCAACTTTTAATTCAATTAATTGCTACAGTTTCTACAATGGCTTATGCATTTGTAATAACATTGATAATAGGTAAATTCATTGATTGGACAATTGGCCTTAGAGTATCTGAAAAAGAAGAAATAGAAGGTTTGGATACTCATGTCCATGAAGAATCTGGCTATAGATTATAAAACTTTATCATTTTACAAAAATTTAGAATATAATATAATTTATAGTATACTATATATTAATAACAATCAAAAAATTAATTAAAATAAAAAATTATTAAATTATATGAATAATGAGATATAATATAATTTTGTTTAGTATTTTTTATTTAAAATATGGTTTATATTAATATATAAGTTTATCAATATTATTAGAGGTTTCTAAAATGAAAAAAATTGTAGCTATTATTCGTCAGGAAAAATTAGAAGATGTTAAAAATGCACTTGTCGAAGTTGGTTGTCAAGGAATGAATTTATCTGAAGTTAAAGGAAAAGGAAGACAAAGAGGGCTAAGAGAGTATTATAGAGGTCATAATTACTGTATAGAATTTCTTCCAAAAACAAAATTAGAGATAGTTGTTAATGATAATCAAGTTGAGGAGGTTGTAGATGCTATTATTAAAAGTGGTCGAACAGGGGAAATTGGAGATGGAAAAATATTTATTTCTAATATTGAAGAGGTTATAAGAATAAGAACTGGTGAAAAAGGAGAAAAAGCAGTTTAATGTCCATTATTAATTAGTTTTATTCTTTTTAAATATTTTATTAGCTTTAAACATTTTATTATTTTTAAATATTTAAATTTAAATATTTTATTAATTTTTAACTATTTTCAATGATTTTTAAATGTTTTAAATGTTTTTTAATTTAGTACGATTTTAAGATAAATTCTTTTAGCTTTTTAGAAATATTTTCATGATAAGTTGCAGATTGTTTTGCTTTTTTAAGGGCAAGTTCTTTGTTTTTAGATTCCTGTTTTAAATTTTCACATTCTTGTTTTAACTTATCATATTCTTCTTTAAGTATCGATACTTCTTTTTTTTGCGAATATTGGAGTGTTTTTATACTATACTTTAAATCTTTTATATATGAGTCTAAAAATTCTATTTTTTCCTTTAAATTCTCTTTATCTTTTTTTAAATCTTTGTTTTCCTGATTTAATCTATTTAAATCTTTATTTTTGTCTAAAATTTTTATTTTATCTAAATTAGCAGGTTTTCCTGAAAATATACAATTTTCTTGTTCTTGATTATTAGTTTTTGCTTCATATTTTTTGAGTTTTTTCTTAAGAGAACTATTTTCCACATTTAATTTTTCTATATTAGTTTTAATATTATAGATTGTATCATTATTTTTTTCTATTGTAGATTTTAAACTATCGTTATCTTCGTTTAATTTATTATTTTTTAGCTTCCACTTGTTTATTTCATCAGAACTTCTTTCAATTTCATTCATATATTTTGATGGAATAATGAGTACAATTTCATCATTCTCAAATATATTATCTTCTTTGGGCACTGTTATTTGAACTTGTTCTGTTTGGTATTTCTTTTTTTTACCATTTTTTAGAGTTCTGTTATATTCTCTAGAATATTTTTTAACGATAGCTCTTATAAATTCCATAAGAATCCTCAATATAAATTCTACTAAATAAATATATTATATATTTTTAATATAATTATTTTTATATAATTATATATTATTATATTATTTATTTTATTATTATCGTTTATTTATCTTTTTATTATTTTTAGTCTCATTATTTTTCATTTTATTATTTTTATATTATTATTTTTCATCTCTATTTCTTATATCATTATTTCTATATTATTATTTATCTCATTTTTAATCTTAATTATTTTATTATTATACATAATTAATTCATATTGTTAAGATATTTTTGTTAATTTATGAACAATTATATTTATAATGAAATTAATAATAATAATATCAATTAATTATCCCAATTAGAGTATTAAATAATAATACAATGTTATTTTAGTGGTTTAATTTAAGAGATAATTTAAAGGTGAAATAGCTTAAATAATACAATATATTTTAATATTTAGGATAAAACTTTTAACTCAAAATTTAAATTTGGGTTAAGTTTGGGAGGCTTTATTCATGTTTATTGTAGGAATTTGTGGAAGTCCAAGAAAAAAAGCTACTGAGTATGTTCTTGATAAATCTTTAGAGGATTTAAAAAAACAAGGCTTTGAAACTGAAATGTTCACTGTACGGGGCAAAGAAATAAATCCTTGTCGGCACTGTGATTATTGTTTAAAAAAGAAAGAATGTGTAATGAAGGATGACATGTTTGATGTTTATGATTTGCTTAGAAAAGCAGATGGAATTATACTTGCAAGTCCAATGTATAATGGATCAATTTCATCACAAATTAAAGCTGTAATGGATAGATGCCGAGCTCTTGGTGCTGAAGATATTAATTTACTTAAAGGTAAAATAGGTATGTCAATTGCTGTTGGAGGTGACAGGGCTGGAGGGCAAGAATTAGCTATTCAACAGATTAACACTTATTATATTTTAAGTGGAATAATTCCTGTAAGTGGAGGTCCTTTTGGAGCTAATCTTGGAGCTACTTTATGGTCACAAGATACACTAGAAGGTGTAAAAAAAGATGAATATGGCTTTAAAACTTTAAATAAAACTTTAAAACGATTTGTTGAATTTTTAAATTATTATAAACAATAATATTATAAAAAAATATTATATAAACAATATTAAGAAATATTATATAAATTTAATAAGAGAATATTAATAATGAATATAATATTTCATTTATTTCATTTTTTATTTACCTTTCTATTATTTTATCTCATTATTTATCTTTTTTCATTTTATTATTTATCTTTTTGATAATTATATGAATCTCTCAATTATTTTTAAAATTTTATTAATTATATTAGATAATGGTCCAAATTTATGAGAAAATCTACGAATAGCATTTATATCTTCTTCAGAAAATGATTTTAGAAGTATTAGGAATACCAAATAAATTATTGGACAAACTATTATTCCTAATATTAATCCAAGTACTGTATTTGGAATAATTAAAATAATTAAACCCATTAATAATGATGATATAATAACTTTTCCAATAAAGGAAATAGGAGCTTTTGTATTTGTTAAACTAAAACTCATTTTTAATATAGGGATCATAATTAAAAAACATGCTATTGTAGTTGCAATAGCTCCACCAACAATTCCATAAATTGGAACCATTACCCAATTAAGAATAAATGTTGCAATTGCCCCTGTTACTAAGACATACATTGGAATTCTTGGATTTCCAATACCTTGAACAATACTTGAAGAAATTGCAAACAGTGAATAAAATGTCATTCCTATAACAAGTATACTTAATGCAGGAGCTGCATCTAAAAATCTTGGAAATGTGATTTGAAGTATTGGAGTTGAAAATAAAGATATTCCAATACACATAGGAATAACAACTAACATTGAGTATTTATATGATTGTGAAACATATTTACTAAGTAAATTTTGATTTTTTGTACTGAATGCAGCTGAAACTGCAGGTAATATTGTTGTTGCAAGTGAAGTTGAAATTATTAAAGGGAATCTAGAAATCGGATCGGCAGCACCAAAATACCCTGTAAATGTATCTCCTAATAATTTAGCTATAACAAAAGTAGATATTGCAAAAATAAGCATTTCAGCTAATGCAGTTATAGTCACTGGGACAGCAAAGAATATCATCTTTTTAGCTAATTTTAATTCTTCATAGATTGAAAATTTATATTCTACTTCTGGTTTAGGGACATATTTCCACATATACCTTTGGAATATAATAACAGATAGTATTGCTGAAGCTGCAAATCCTATTACAGAACCCATTACTGCTCCAAATGCAGAATATCCTAATAAAACTAATAATGTAGCAAAAACTATCATAGAAATTTGTTCTGTAGCTCGGGTAGCTAAAATATATTCCATTTTGATAACACCTTGGAAAGCACCTCTGAATGCTCCTACAATGACACTAAATGGAACTATAAAACCTACTGCTTGTAATGGATATAAAAGTCCAGGCATTTTTGGATTTAAAGCTGTTAAATAGGGGGCAATAAAAAAAACCATTAAAAAACCAAATACAATTCCAAGAAAGAGCATTATTTTTAGTGAAGTGTATATCGTTTGTCTTGCAAGGGCTCTTTCATCAATAGCAGTATACTCTGCCACATACTTAGCTATAGCTGGAGGTAACCCTCCTGCAGATAATACTTGAAGAATACCTTGAAATTGTAGTGTATAACTTAATATTCCATAAGAGGAGGGTCCTAGAAGCTGTCCCATTAAAAATCGATATACGAATCCTCCAATACGAAATATTATATTACCTATTAATATTAAAATGCTTCCTCTTGCTAGCCTATTACTCATTACATCACCAAGGTATAAATATAAGGTATAAGTATAAAATATGAAATCAAGATATAATGTATAAAATTTAGATATAAAATATAACACAAGTATAAATTATATTATTATTTTTAATTTTGATTACTATTTAGTTTATTATTGGTTTACTTCATATTTAACTTAAGTTTAATATGTATATTTGTTTTAATATTTATACACATTTTATAATTCATAGTAATTTTAATTTCATAACCATTTTATGATTAATTTTAAATATTATATTTTGAATTCTACATGAAATATTTAATATATTAAATTTTTAAAATATTTTTAATAAAAATATTTTAAATACTTTTATTTTAGATACTTATTAATATTTTTTCATTGAATTTTTTTTCAATGAATTCATTGAATAATATGGAATAATTTTAAATTTTTATAATTGAATAGTTTTAAATATTTTTAAATACAATTATTTTTATGAAAATTTTAGCAATTGACATTGGTGCAGGAACTCAAGATATATTATTTTATGATGATGAAAAAGAACTTGAAAATTCTATAAAATTAGTTTTACCTTCTCCACCTGTAATAATTGTTGAAAAAATTAAGGAACAAACAGCTAAAGGAAACAATATTTACTTTGATGGAACTATAATGGGTGGAGGAAAAATTAAAAGTGCTATTATCGCTCATATAGAAAATGGCTATAAAATAGTCATGGAAAAACAGCCTGCTAGAACTATAAAAGATGATTTAAAAGTAGTTGAGGATTTGGGAGTTGAAATTGTTGATAATGGCAGCTTTTTAAAAGATTCAAAATATTCAAATTATTATAAAATAAACTTAATAGATGTTAATATTGAACAAATAACTTCAACAATTTCAGAATATGATATAAACTTCAAATTTGATAAAATTGCAGTCGCTGCTCAAGATCATGGTTTTAGTGAGAAAATGGGTGATAGAGATTTTAGATTTGAAAAAATTAAAGAAAAGTTAAGTTATCCTATGCATGTTGAAGAATTTGCTTTTGATGGTAATGTTCCTGATTATTTTTCTCGAATGAAAGCTATTGAAGAATCTCTTTTTGGTTTAAATCCAATTATTATGGATTCTAAATTTGCTTCTATTTGTGGGGCTTGTTTTGATCCTGAAATTTCTCATTTAAACAGTTTTGTTGTTATGGATATTGGTAATGGTCATACGATGGCTGCTTCTATTGAAGATGGAAAAATTCAAGGTGTTTTTGAGCATCATACTTCTAGTTTATCTCCAGAAAAAATAGAAAAACTTGTCCAAAGACTTGTTGATGGAACTATAACTCATAAAGAAGTTCATGATGATCATGGTCATGGTGCACATGTAGTTAATCCTATTTCAACCCTTGAAAAGGTGATTGTCACTGGACCTAAGCGAAAAATTATTGAAAAAACAAATTTAGCTTATTATAATGCTTCTCCAGGGGGAGATGTTATGATGACAGGTCCTGTTGGTTTGATTAAAGCTGTTGAATATTTAAAAAATTAATATTATTACAAATAATATTAAAAACTAAAATAAAATAATATATTATTTTTTTTGATAGAATGAAATTAGATCCTCATATTCATAGTTGTTATTCTGGAGATGCCAGATCTAGTCCTAAAAGCATTATAGATCAAGCTAGAAAGATAAAGTTAGATATTATAGCTATAAGTGATCATGATACTATTAAAGGTTCTAAAATAGCTTCTGAAATATCGAAAAATTTTGATGATATTCTTGTTGTACCTTCTATTGAAATTACCTCTTCTGAAGGCCATATTCTTGGTTTTGGAGTGGATACTGTGATTGAAAAAGGTCTTTCTCCTGAGGAAACTGTGGAAAAAATCCATGATGAAGGTGGAATAGCTATTATACCTCATCCATTTTCTTCTTATAGGAGTGGTCTTTTTTTTAAAAATGAAAAAACTTTTAAAAGTTTAATGGGGGATTATAAACTTAATAATGGTTCAGTAGAGGGTGTTGAAGTTTTAAATGCTAGATATATCATTGGGTATTCTAATCATAGGTCTAATAAAGTTGCTAATAAGTATAATTTAGCTAAGATTGGTTCTAGTGATTCTCATTTTATTGAATCAGTTGGCAATTGTTATACTGAAATTATTGATATTGATAGTGAACCTAATGTTGATGATGTTATTGATTCTATTAAGCCAAATAATACTATTGCTAGAGGTAAAAGGACTTCTAATTATTTAATTGCTAAAGAAGTATTTAATAAAAAAATAAGGAGAATTTATTAGTTATATTTCTTTTTAGCTTTATTTAAAATAATAATTATTTAATATAATAGTTATTTATATACATATGGATGATAAAATGTCTATTGAATCCTCATTTATCAGTTTTTTATCAATTTATTTTTTTTCAGGATATACCATATTTAACACAATTGTTTATTGGATAATTCTTGTTATTGCTCTTTTCATGATTATTAAAATTTTTAAACATTATAAAATCAACCCTACTGATCTTATAATCCCATTAATGCCTTTTATTTTCCTGGGATCTAGTGTAAGAGCTTTAGTTGATAATGGAATATATCCTTACAATTGGTTTTTAATAACTCCAGGAATTTACTTTATTGTAGCTGGTATTGTAGTGCTATCTATTTTTTTAGGAATAATTATTCAGAAAAAGACTGATATTGATTTTAAATATACATTATTTTTCATTGGATTAATTTTAGCTATTATCAATTTAATTAATATTCAAAGTATTAATTTAATAGCTTTTAGTCAAGTTATCTTATCTTGGATAGTGATGACTGTTATTTTTATAATTATTGGTAAATTTTGGGATCTTTTTACTTTAAGTTCTTATGATGGTAAAATAAATCTATCAATTATATCTGCTCATTTGTTTGATGCATCTTCTACTTTCATTGCTGTAGATTATTATGGCTATTTTGAACAACATGTCCTTCCTGGTTCAATATATAATCTATCTGGAACAGCAATTACTATGTTTCCACTAAAAATAATTGTTATATGTATCTCTTTATATATCATTGATAAATATGTTGATGATGAGATTTTATCTGGAACTTTGAAATTAGCTATTTTTATACTAGGACTAGCTCCAGGAGTTAGAAATTTTTTAAGCTTAGCTATTGGAACTTAGATTTAGTATTGGATATATTAACTTAATTTATATTATTTTTAATTTAAATATTTTAATTTAAATTTTTTTTTTATATATATATATATTTATCTTCTTAAAATTTTTATACTATTAAAAACAGATTTTATAATGTTATATTTTTTATCAATTATTCGTGATATTAAATATAGCTAGAAGAATATTCAATATAGAGGAATCAAATAGAGGAATCAAAGTGGAAATAAACGATTTAAAAATTCCAAAGAGTGATATTACTCTTTCAAAAAAGGTTAAAATTTTTGATACAACTCTTAGGGATGGAGAACAAGCTCCAGGAATAGCTCTGACTACTGATGAAAAAATACAAATAGCTCAGAAGTTAGACAATCTTGGGATAAATACTATCGAATATGGATTTCCAGCTGTTTCTGAAGGAGAGCGGAAATCGGCTAAATTAATAAATGATTTGGGTTTAAATGCAAATATTTGTGGTTTAGCTAGAGTATTGAAAAATGATATTGATGCTTTGTTGGATTGTGATTTAAGCTATATGCACACTTTTATTGGAACTTCTCCTCTTCATAGAGATTTTAAACTTAAAATGTCAAAAGAAGAGATTGTAGATAAAGCTTCTTCTGCTATTGAATATGCTAAAGATCATGGTATAACTGTAGAATTTTCTGCTGAAGATTCAACTAGAACCGAACTTGATTATCTTATCGATGTTTATAAAGCTGTGGAAGATGCAGGTGCAGATTTAATCAATGTTCCCGATACTGTTGGTGTTTTAGTTCCAACTACTTCTAGAAAATTAATTTCTAATCTTAAAAATGAGTTGTCATTACCAATAAGTGTTCATTTTCATAATGATTTTGGTTTAGCTGTTGCTAATTCTCTTGTTGCTATTGAATCTGGAGCAGAACAAGCTCATGTAACTGTAAATGGAATTGGGGAGCGAGGAGGCAATGCTTCTTTAGAAGAGCTTGTTGTTACATTAAAAGTTGCTTATGGTCTTGATTTAGATATTGACACTACGCAATTATACAACTTGTCTGATTTTGTTTCAAGAGTTACGGGTATAAAAATGCCTCCTAATAAGCCTATTGTTGGTGAAAATGCTTTTGCTCATGAATCTGGTATTCATGTTCATGGTGTTTTAGAAAATGCAGCTACTTATGAACCTATTGCTCCTGAACTTGTTGGTCACACTAGAAAAATAGCTTTAGGTAAACATACTGGTGCAAATGCACTTAAAGCGAAATTAGCAGAATATGATATTAAAATGGATGAAGAACAATTTTGTACTGTTTATGATCAAGTAAAAGGACTTGGTGATAAAGGTAAATCTATAACTGATGCTGATTTAAAAGCTATTGCTATAACAGTTCTTGGAAAAGCTAAAGAAGAGGCTGTTAAACTGATAGGTTTATCTGTTAGTTCTGGTTCTGGAAAAACAGTTTCACCAACTGCAACTGTTAAGTTAATGATTAATGGTAAAGAAAAAGAAACTTCTTCTATCGGTGTTGGTCCGGTTGATGCAGCATTAAATGCTATTCAAACTCTTGTTAAAGGAACTACTAATATACAGCTTGAAGAATATCATATAGAAGCTATTACTGGTGGAACTGATGCTTTAGCTGAAGTTTTTGTCATTACTTCTGATGAAGAAAATAATAAGGCTACTGGACGAGCTACTCGTGAAGATGTTATTATGGCTAGTGTTGATGCAGTTTTAAATTCAATTAACAAAATTTTAATGATAAAAGAGGCCAAATAACAGTATAAATGAATTTTTATTATTTTTATTATTTTTTCTATTTTTAACTTTTTATTTTATTTCATTTTCATTATTTTTCATTTTTTACTATTATTTCTTAGTATCATTTCTTGGTATTTTTAGTATTATTTTTTATTTTTATTAGATTTATTCTTAATTTCTAGTTTTAATTTTTATTTTTAATTTTTTAGTATTACATTTTTAAAAATTATTTTGATATTTTTTCTTTTAAAATTTTTATAATAATTTTTTTTTAAAGTGAATTTAATAAAAATTTAGTGTATTTTTTAAAAAATTGTTTTTAAAAGATATTAAAAACATAAATTATATAATATGGTTAAATAATATATTATTACATAGTGTCGGAGGTCATTAATATGCCAGAAGAAAATATTGTATACATTGGAAATAAACCAGTAATGAATTATGTACTAGCAGTAGTAACTCAGATGAACAGTGGCGTATCCGAAGTTGTTTTGAAAGCAAGAGGAAGGGCTATTAGCAGAGCGGTTGATGTGGCTGAAATAGTCAGAAACCGTTTTATACCAGACATGGATGTTGAAAGTATAGATATTTGTACTGAAGAAATTGTTGGAAACGATGGTGTTTCAACCAATGTTTCTACTATAGAGATACATCTTAAAAAAGATAATTAAGGCTTTAGCTTTTTTTATCTTATTTTTATATTGCATTGCTTATTCTAACTTTTTTATTCTAATTTTTTATTCTAATATTTTTTAACTATTTTCTAATTAATAATAATGTTAATATTTAGTATTAAAATAAGGAATATTTGTATTAAAAAGGAGTATTCATTTAACAAATCTATATTGTTGAAATTTTAGAGATTATGCATCGAATATGTAATCATTAAATGATTATTTAATATTAAATAATTATTTAATGTTATTATTTAAAATATCATATTTAATTTGGTTCAATATTTTCAATGCTTATTGGTTGTATATTTAATTGGTGTATATTTTCTATTATTGATTATTATTAATTATATATTAGTTATTTATTGGCTATTTACATTATTAGCTATGTATTGGTTATCTATATATTATTAATTTGACTATTTTTCCTAATAATCGATAATACCATTTATCCATAGATTTACTAACATTTTTTAACTCTTCAATAATAGGAATTTCTTGAGGGCATTTTTTCTCACAGACTCCACATTGAGTACATTTATATGCTGCTGATTTATCTTCAGTAGCATTTACATACATTACTTGTGGTTTAAATCCTCCAAAAATTGATTTATCGTTGTAAGATGAAAAACAAGTAGGTATATCAACTCCTTGGGGACATGGCATACAATAGGCACAGTTAGTACATTCAACCTTTATTTTACTTTTAAACTCTTCCTTAACTTTTTCTAACATTTGTTTTTCTTCTAAACTAAGTGAATTTGGACTAGATTCTGATGCAGCATTTATATTTTCTTCAATGATTTTATCATCATTCATTCCAGATAAAACTACCTTAATATCTGGACTATCCCAAACCCATCTTAATCCCCATTCCCCCGGAGACCTTTTAACATTGAAATTTTCAATAATTTTTTTTGCTTTTTTTGGTAATTTTTCAACTAACATTCCTCCTCTTAGAGGTTCCATTGCAATTACTCCAATATTTTTTGATACAGCATAATCTAATCCTTCATTTCCTGCCTGATAATGTTCATCTATATAATTATATTGTATCATACAGACTTCCCAGTTATAATCATCGATTATTTTTTTAAATTCATGTAAATTGCCATGAAATGAAAAACCAAAGTTTATTAGTCTTCCTTTCTTTTTTTCAGAGTTTATAAAATCTAAAATTCCAAGATTTTTAAGATTTTCCCATTCTTCAAATTTTATAAGATTATGTATTAAGTAGTAGTCTATATAATCAGTTTTTAGCCTTTTCAGCTGATTTTCCAAAATTTCATCCATTTTTTCTCTAGTTTTGATAGCTTGAACAGGCATTTTTGTTGCAATTTTAACTTTTTCTCTACAATTATTTGATTTTAAAATTTTTCCAAGAGTTTCTTCACTTTTTGGATATAAATATGCAGTATCGAAATAATTAACGCCTTTTTCAATAGCTGTGATGATCTGTTTTTCTGTTTTTTCATAATCAATTACTCGATTTTTTTTTGGAAATCTCATACATCCATATCCTAAAACAGATAATTTGTCTTTATTTTTTTCTATTTTCCGATACTTCATGTTAATTCTCCTTATATTTATTATAATTAAAGATAAATTAATAGTTTAAAATAATATTATAATATAAAATTATACTATATAATATGAGATTATACAATATAAATTAATATAATATAAAATTATAACAACATAAAATTATACAATATAAAATAATGAAAATAAACTAAAACTAACTATTATAAAAATAAAATTAAATTCAAAATTATTAAATTAAAAATTAAATTAAAAATTAAACTAAAAATTAAAATTATTTTAGATTAAAATTAAATTTTAAAATAAAAATAAAGTTAATAATTATAAAGTTTAATTTTTATTTTTAATTTTTTATTTTCTTCTTCTTTTTATAAAAGTTATTAAACCTATTATTACAGCTAAAACAACTATTATAACAATTATAGCATAGTATACAAATACAGAAATTGGTGTATTTAATTTATCTCCATCTAATGAATATAAATACCCATCATTACCTGCAAAAAATATCACATCTCCGTATACTACTGAAGAGGAAGTTATTGGGGAATTAAATAGATAAGTTCCAGGATTATATGTTAATTCTGGATTTCCAGTATATTTATTCAAGATATATTGAGTTCCATCATTTGATCCAAAAACAACTTTATCTTCGTATATAGCAGGTGTAGTTCTAACATCTCCTCCTGTTTTATATGCCCATTTAAAAGTACCATCTCTAGTATCTAAACATGTTAAATTATCACTATCTGAACCAATATACAAATTATTGTTTCTTAAGTCTAATGATGCAGATGAATTGACTTTATTTCCCAAGTCATATTTCCAAGCAAGGCTTCCATCTGATCCATTTAAACTATATATGGTTCCATCAAGTGAACCTATATATAGTTTACCGTCTCCATAGCTAGGTGAAGCTACTACTTGATCTCCAACAGTGTAGTTCCATATTGGGCTTCCATCATTTCCATTTAGTGCGAAAACTACTCCATTTGTAGAACCAACATAAACTGTTCCATCGACATATGTTGGTGAAGATTTTACCTTTCCTCCAATTTCTTTTTCCCATAGCTTAGACCCATCTTTTGTATTTAAAGCATAAATTTTACCATTATCTGCTCCAAAATAAATAGTATCATTGGTTAATGTTGCAGTAGATTCAATTGGTTTTGAAATTTCAAATTTCCAAGATAATTTTTTATTTTCAATGTTATAACTATACATATATCCTTTATTATTATCTACATTTGTACCTATAAACAAATTATCTCCTTTAACAACTGGAGATGCTTGAACACTTCCATTTAATTGATATTTCCAGTTTATATCACCATTTTCCATATTTATAGCTTCAAGTAATCCATTTTCAGATGCCAGGTATATTATTTTGTCTTGTATAGCTGGAGAGGATAGAATAGGATTATTCATACCATGTATCCATAAATTTGAAACAAAATCACCTGCTTCTTCTATAAAACCAGTATGTTCAATGTTTTCTTGAAACATTGTCCAATTATTATTAGCTCCTGCAATAGGATTTATAAAAATAGCAAGAATAGCCATTCCTATTAAAATTTTTTTAAAATTATTTGTCATCGATTTTGACATTAAATCACCAAGTAATAATTAAATTACTAATAATTAAATTACTAATAATTAAATTAGTAATAATTAAATTACTAATAATTAAATTAGTAATAATTAAATAAATAGTTAAATCAATTAAATTAATATTTAGATCAACATTTAAATCAGTATTTTTATTATTATATTTTTTAACCTCTATTATACATCTCTGTCGAATCTTATAACTCCTGCAACAAAGAAAAATACTAAAAATCCTAGAAGGACTAAGAGGTCAATCCATATATCTCCTATTCCTGCCCCTTTAATCATTACTCCCCTCATAGCATCATTTAAATAAGTTAATGGGAATAAATAAGCTATTTTTTGGAAAATCCATGGCATAGTTTCTATTGGATAGAATACACCTGATACGAACATCATTGGCATAGTGAAAGGCATTACAATCTGTGTATAATCTTCTTGTGTTTGTGTAGTTGCAGAAATCATTATTCCAAATCCAACAAATGTTAATGCTCCAAGTATAAGCACTCCTATAGCTAAGAAAATATTTCCGTTTATCGTTATACCAAAAAGTAGAATCGCCGCTGCCAGCAGTATTAGAGCTTTAGCAATTTCTATTATTAGTTTTGAAAATATTTTTCCACCTACAACAGTTGTGATGCTTGTAGGAGTCATGAATAATCTTGCTAATTCTCCTGTTTCTCTTTCACCTGCAATAGATTGACCCATACCCATCATACATGACATCATAACAGTCATAGCTAAAACTGCTGGAACTAAAAAGTCAATATATGCAATATCGCCATATATTCTGTTTATTTGTAAGTTTATAGAATTTACTATTCCATTAACATTTGATGAAATTGAACTATCTGCTCCTGAGCTATCTGCTGCTGAATTGTCTGCTGTTGAATTATCTGTTGTATTTGCTACTCCACTACCATTTGAAGAACTACTTTGAGGATTCATTGCAGTATTTTGAACTTCTAAACTAGCTAATTTCTCAGCACCTATCTGTGCACTCAATTGACTAAACAATCCTTGTGTAGCTGGAACTATGGCTTGAGAAGCTATTTGATCTGATGAATCTAGATAAAGTACTACCATTTTACTTTGATCCGTCCTAATATCATCATAATTTGGTGGCAGTATTATAGCTGCCTTCACCTCTCCGTTATTTACCATCTCCTTTGCTAGATTCACATTTGAAGTAATATTTTTTACTTCAAAAAGAGACATATTTTTAACTGCCATAAGTGTTTGGTCCGCCATTTCGCCATGACTTTGATCTACAATAGCTATAGGAACATTTTCGATAGTTCCTCCCATACCATAGCCAAACAATACTATCATTATTATTGGGAAAAGAAACATTGATACTAATCGTGGTTTATGTCTCCAAAGGGATAAAAGATCCTTTTTAAGCATCCACATAAATTTTTTTCCTTCCATATACTCTCAACTCTTTTTATAATTATTATTTTTGATTGTCTGTAGTTATTATCTTTATTTGATATTTTTATCTATCAGTGTATTTATTCATCAATTATATTTATATTAGTTTTATCAACAGCTTTTTTACTAGTAACATCTACAAAAACATCTTCCAAAGATGGATCTCTAGTATTAATTGATTTTATATTACCTTCGTTCTTAATAATGATTGCAATAACATTACTAACACTATTTTCAGCAAATCTGTCAACAGATATTGTTAATCTAGTACCATCACTAGTTTGATTAGAAGTAACATGATAAACAACATCTAATTTTTTGATATCTTCTAAAATTTTATCATTCATATTTTTAATCATTATACTAATTTCTTTGGAATGTTTCTGTATTTCTGCAAGATATTCTGGGCTGTGATTGTCTGGATCTTTGTCAAAAAGAGCTGTAGGAATATTTTTATGTTTTAATGATTCTTCAATTGATTTTAATTCTTTTGATTCTTTTTCAGTGAATTCCCCTATACTGGACAAGCTTTCCATTTTTTTAAGAACTTCTAACTCGTTTTTATGCATTAAATTATCTTTTAATCCTTGAGGAGTATCATATGCAGCTAATTCTCCTAAATTCATAATACCAACATTTTCACATAACATTTCTACTTCATACATATCATGAGAACATAAGATTATAGTATGCCCATGATCATTTAATTCAGCTATTAAATCCCATAAAACCATTTTAGTAGTAGGATCTAAACCTATTGTTGGTTCATCTAAAAATAAGACATCTGGTCTATGAATTAAACTTGCTACTACGGATACTTTTTGTTTTTGACCTCCAGACATTTGTTTAACTAGCTTATCTTCAGCATACTTAATATCAACTAGCTCCATGAGTTCTGGGATTCTTTCTTCTTTTTCATCTTCATTGAGTCCATAGTAGTCAGCACAAAGTTCTACATTTTCTTTAGCTGTTAAATCTTTATACAGACTAACAAGTTGTGGAACCATTCCTATTTTCTTTCTTACTTCATTTGGATTTTTGGTAACATCGTAACCTCCAACTGTTGCAGTTCCACTTGTTGGTTTTATAAGACAGGTTAACATTTTTATTGTTGTGGTTTTACCTGCTCCATTTGGTCCTAAAAATCCAAAAATACTTTTATTTTTTATTTTCATATTTAAATCATTAACAGCAAGAAAATCACCATATTTTTTTGTAAGTGAATCAGTTTCTATTGCATATTTCATTTATTCACCTCTTTTTAGTTTAAATCCTTTTTTAGTTATTTTAATTATTCAAATGTTATTTTACTTTTTAAGATTTTTTGGGATGTTTTAACATTCTTTTTGATTTTTACAATCTTTTCCTGCATTTTTATGAGGAACTATAACATCTCTCCAAAATTCTTTCAATATTGGTGGAACATCTCTATGAGGCTTTTTCTTTATTAATTCAATGGTATTAACTCCTTTTTCTGTAGCTTCATAGAATTTTAATTTTCTTTTTCCTTGAAATTCCCAATCTCCTTTTATTAATCCTTTTTTTTCTAACTCATGAAGGATAGGATATATTTTATTAGGGCCAGGTCCTTTAAATTTTAGTTTTTTCGTGGTATTTCCTTCCTTCATTTTTTTTATTATTTCATATCCATGAATTCTTTCTTTTGTTATAATCCAAAGAACTATTATTTTTAAAAAACCTTTCATAACTCCTAATATCAATGTTTTATCAAACTCACCCAAAACTGGAAAATCTTCATTTTTTTCTAAAAATCTTTCATCATTCTCTTTATAATCATCATTTTTATCTATTTCATCATCATATATTCCTGATTCTCTGTAATTATTAGTTGTATTGATTATATTTCCCCCATATTTCGTTTTTTTATTCACTTAAATAAAATCTCTAAAAAACTCTAAATAATATTATCTTATTATTAAGATTTTTGGCAATATCTTCAATTCATTTCTTAACAAAAAGCCAATGTATATAAAACTGATATATTCAGAATCATATATATCAAATTTATGATATATCTACTTTATAGGTATTCTTTTATATATAAACTTTCCTACGTTTGTGTAAATATTCTATAATCATATCAATATAAACTATTAATTGTATATAGAATATGTATAAAACATTAAGTAGTAATATTAAAGAGCAATTTTGGCGTGATTCAATGATTTAAAATAGTTTTAAGAACAATATTTGAGCTTTAAGAATTATTCTTGAAATTAAACTTTATTTAAAATTTTTATATATGGTTTTTAAATAAATAGTAAAAATAATAATATTTATAAAGGATTAAATATAAACTATATAAAAGATTAAATCTATTTATTAATTATTTATACAAGCGTGTTTTTTAATTAGTTTCATATAATATTTTATTTTCATCATATTTTGCGATTTAGTTTCATATAATGATGAATATTAAAAATATGCTTATTAATAATATTGATTTTTTGAGTTTACAGATTATTAATAATACTCTTTTTATTTTTAGATAATTTTAAAAATGGTGATATTAAATGAGAATATTTCATAAAGCAGTTGAAATTCGAGTACTAGTTGCTTTATTATTATTTATATTAACCTTAATTATAAGCTTAGGAATTGTTTCTGCCACTGAAAATTTAACTTATAGTAATGGAAATGATAAAGACATTGTAAAAGAAAATTCTAATGTTGATAATTCCAATATTTCTATAAAAACATCAACAAAACCTTCAAAAGTTTCTCAAAGTAGTGTTATAGCTGCTTCAAAAAAGCTTAAAGCTCACGTTGATAAAAATAAGAGGTTACCAGATACAGTAATTATTAATAAGTATAAATTTTCAATGCCAGAATTTTTTTATTTAATGTCAAAAACTATTAGCTATAAAAATAGTAAAATAAAGTCTAATGTAGCTGTTAAATATAATATTAAAAATCCTAGTAAAGCTTCAGGAACTTGGGTTAAAGGGAAAATTTATTCATATTATTATTCAATATATGCAAATAAAATAATCAAAAATATTGATAAATATAATAAAGCACCTGATTATTTAGTAACTGCTGGAGGTAATAAATTACAATATCAATCAAATATTTATTTATTTGCATCTGTATTAAGTAAAACAAAAACTAAACTCCCATACTATGTAAATATTAATATAAAATCAGCAAATCCTATAAATAAATATTTACCTTATTATGATAGGAATAAAGTTTCAAGTAAAATATTAGGGAAAAATAAATTAGGACATGTGGAATTAGTAGGCCCATATGGAAATATTGATTCAAAAATCAAAATAGCGTACATAATAAGAATTTATCCATCAGAAAATAATTTTCAAACTGCTCTTTATGAGTCTTTAGCTAACTCAAACTTAAAATATGCATATTATGTTTATAAAATAACTTTAGCTAATAATAGTAATCAAGATTTTGAAAAAATGAATACTCAATTACTCGCTCAAGAATACATTATTCCAAACATTAAACTAAATAAATATAATTTAGTAATTGATATTCATTCTAATCGAGGGATAAATGTTAATGGATCTGATAAAACAAATTTCATGTTTGCTCCAAAAAATAGCACTTCATCAAAGATAATTGCAAATAAAATAATTAAAAATATCACTGGATTTTCTTATTATTATCCTGAATTTCAAACAAATTCATCATATTATACTGAACAGTTGATAAAGTCAGGAATTAAAACAATAATTTATGAAACATCTTTCAACGAATCTAATACTACATTAAGCTATATTCAAAATTTAATTACAGAAGTGGATAAATTAGCCTTAGATAAAGAAATGGATGTTGTTGAGTCAAAACTTCAAAAAACTTGGAGTCTTTCAAAAGCAAAATTGGGAGTTGGAGATTTAAAAAATATTAATAAGTATGAATATTTAAGTATTTATAAGCATATTAAAGCTTTTGAAGGAAAAACTATTACTTTATATGTTAATGGGGGAAAAACTAGTCACTACAAGATATTAAATAATTTAGGTCTTTCAGATAAAAATAAAATCAAATTAAAAGCATATTTAGATAATTATCCTAAAATATTCAGTGAACTGAAAACAATGGCTGCTGCTGGAAAGGATAATACTACTGCTTATAAAAATAATTATAAAAAATTAGAAGCACATTATAATCAATCCTATAAACTAGCTAAAAAGGCCGGTGCATCTAATGTAGCTTTAAATGCTATTAAAAATAAGTGGTTATCAATGTGTAATTTATTATATGATTTAAAAAATTTCTTAAATTAATTTTTATTTATTAATTCTATAATATAAACTTATTAATTATTAAACATATAATAAACATTATTTTTACTTTTTATTATTTTTTATTCTTATTTATTTAATTCTAATTAATAGAGGCAAATTAACCCTAAAAAGAGGCAAAACAATGAAACTGGGATTTTCATCATTATCACTTTTTATGAAGTCTTTAGAAGAAATTTTAGATATAGCTACTAATGATAAATTCGATCTTTTAGAGTTACTTTGCGAAGGTCCTTACTGGCCAAGAAATCTTCTTAATTCACAAAATCATATAGATCTTGAAGTATTTGATTCATATAATATTGAATTAATGTTACATAGTCCAACCATTGATTTAAACCCTGCTAGTATGAATGAAGGCATAAGAAACGAAACAGCTAAGCAAACAAAAGAAGCATTGGATTTAGCAGCTAATATTGGTGCAGTAGCAATTACTACTCATCCCGGTGTTGTTCATAGAAAAGAAGAAAGAATTAGAAATTTAGCAGTTGGATTCTGTATAGAAACCTTGAAAGATTGTCAAAAATATGCTGAAGATGTGGGTGTGATACTTTCAGTAGAGAACATGCCTAACAAACAGAAATATTTAGCTAATTCTCCAGAAGAACATAAAAAACTAGTTGAAGCTATTGGATCTTCAGCTACAATTGATTGGGGGCATGCTAATACTTATAAATCTCCTGATGAATATTTAAAAATTCCTAATATTAGCTATTTCCACCTTAATGATAATGAAGGGGAAAAAGATTCTCATATTTCTCTTGGAAAAGGATCAGCAGATTTTAGTAAAGAATTTTTAAACCAGGTTAAAAAGGGAATAATAGAATTAAATAATTATGAGGATGTTTTGAAAAGTAAACAATATATTTTAAAAGAGTTGAATACTGATTAAATTTAAAATTCAATATTTAAAATTCAATATCTAATACTTGACATATTTGATCTATAACAACGTCTACAGCATCAAAAACTTTCTTTGATACTTCTTCATTTTGTTCAAGTGTAAGAACTGCTAAATCAGCTTTTTCAAATGCAAGTATGTCGTTTGGTCCATTTCCAACCATCATAACTTTATATCCTTCTTCTTGTAATTTAGCAACAATTTCTCTTTTTCTTTTTGTATTAGCTGTTTCGAAAACATTTTCTTCAGGTATGTTTATGATTTCTGCAAGTTCATACAATGACTTTGCTCTATCTCCTGATGCTATAAATGTGTGGATTCCTCGGTTTCTGAGAGTTTTAATAACTTCACTAACATATGGAAATACTTTTCCTCCAGCAGCTATAACATAATCGACTTCATAAGTATTTAAATTTAAAATAAAAGCAGAACCACTACATAATTCAATGAAATTATTCTCTGCACTAAGTTGGTATGCTGTTTCATGGAATTCTTTTAGTTTAATATTACTTTTTTTTAATATTGGTAATATTTCTTCTTTTGAAATGTTTGAAGATGAATAACTGATGTCTAATGGAATATTATAGTTTTTTATGAAATCATACAACTTTTTTTCACCATTAGCTAACATAATACATTTTTTTGTATCAGTTTGTATTACAACAAGAGCACTGTTTCCTAATTCATCTATTAAATCTAAAGAACTATTATCTGCTCTTTCACCAGTCTTAATGTTTTTAACAACTCTGCATCTTTCTAATAATGTTCCTGCATTATCAAAGACAATAGCTTTTTTCATAGTAAATACCTATATTGTAGTGTTTTATAAATTCTAAATTATTTAAACTTTAAAAATATAATTATATTATTAATTTTTATATAATTGTATATTATTAAATATAATTTTTGGAAATATCTTAACTTTTTTACTTTTCAAAAGTTCTTTTACAGAAATGAAATATGAAAGAAAAGTGAAAAAAATAACTGAAAAAGTAAAATAATTAGTAATATTGTAGGAGAAAATATTAATTTGAAAAAATCAAATGGATTTCTTAATAAATACAAATTGAGAGTAAAGAAAGACTATCAAAAGCCAAAGAGAATGTTTATTCAGAGCTGAATGTCAATGATCAAGAAAAATGCCTTGAATTTATTAAAAACAGATTTAATAATATTTTTACTCATATAACTATTTTAATATTAATTTGAAAAGTATTCTATTTTTTTCTTTTTTAAGACCTTTATATTGTTTATATTCTTTTTTGGGTTTTCCAAAAATGTTTTACTAAATTCACCAGTTAGTATTGCATATTTTATTGTGGTCATTAAATAATTTTATTGAATTTTTTCTGACATTTTAGATCAATAACTTTATTTTATTTTTAATGATATTTATTTTATTTTTTATAATTTCAAAGTTTTTTATTAGTTTTCATATGCTCCTTTGGATTAATTGTATTTTATAATATCATTATACATTTTTATAGTGAGGGATGATTATTATGAAAACTGTGGAAAACATATTTGAGGCAGTAATCCAACAAGAAGGAACATTATTTAAACAACCAGAAGTATTTACATTAGAATATTTACCAGAAATATTAAGATTTCGTGAAAAACAATTAAGAGCTATGATCAACCATAGCCGAACATTAAATAATGATCATGCTCCAACCAATATGGAAATTACTGGTCCTTATGGTACTGGTAAAACAACAGCTGTGAAGAAATATTTTGAATTAATAGAAAATAAATTTAATGTAGCAACTGCTTATATTAATTGTGAATTTGATAAAACAGAAAATCAAATGTTGACAAAGATCTATAATAAATTATATAAAAAAAGTGTTAAAACAGGGGTAACAACCAATATTCTTAAAAATAAGATAGTTAACTATCTTGGTAAAACAGAAAAAGTCTTAGTAGTTTGTTTAGATGACTATGGATCAAATAAAATATCTGGCGATGATATTGATCAAATAAACAAAGTTATGTACACTTTACTAAGGGCTCATGAAATAGATCACAAAGCTAAAATCAGCCTAATAACAATCACCAATCGAAGATATATTAACTTTGTATTGTCTCAGAGTGTTGAAACAATATTTAGACCTGTCAATGTTAATTTTGATGCATACACTTTAAATGAAATTAATATTATTTTAAGTGATAGGTGTGAATTAGGTTTTGCTCGAGGTGTAATTAGTGAAGAGGTTATTTATATGGTGGCTGAGCATGCTTATCGTGAAGGGGATCTGAGGATAGGTATAAGATGTTTATATGATGCAGGTCGTAATGCAGAACTTGTGGGTAGTAGTACTATTGGAAGAGAACATTTAGACTTTTAATTTTTTTTTAGGGTTTTATATGATGAATTATATTTTGAATTCATTTTTGTTTAAATTTGATTTTTTATTTTTTGGAATTTGTTTTTTTTAATTTGTCATGGAATTTTTCATAATAGTAATCATCATGATACTTACTATTAAGGAATTTTCTATATTCTCCAATGTTTGAATTAAATTTGTGAACAGCTCCACTAGTGAATTGGATTGATAGAACTTTTTTAATAGGGTCAAATCCAATTTTATGTATTATGGGGCTGTTTATTTCATATTTAGGTTTGCTAATATTTTCACCTCCTGCTTTTATGGTTTCTGAATGGTTATAATTTTTGATAAAAGTAGTATATAAAAATTGTTGAATTGTATTGTTAAAAAATTAATATTAATATAATTATTATTAATATTAATATAATCATTATTTTTTTACACTTGAAATCCTACTTTTTTCTCTTATTTTCACTTATAATTATTTATTTATTCTTTTGCATTGTTTTTAAAATTTATATTCTTCATTTATTAATCATATTGTTATTTCTCATAATGTACTTTAAATGCATCTTTTATTGATAATGTTTTAATTTCATTATCACCATATACGATTTTAAGGGTTTCATCTTCTAATACGAGAGATTTAACTATTTTGTTAGGATCAAAATTTTCTTTAATATCTTTTGTAATGGTTTCTATAGGTTTTCCCACAATAAATTGGTAACTATGATCTGAATAAACCACTTCAATTCTTTTTAAATTTATTTTCATTTTTTAACATACTTCCTGCTATATTATATAATATATTTTATGTTTTCCATAATATTTTTAATTTTTTATTAAATATTAAAAATCTAATAAATAGTATCAGAAAAATATCAACAATAATAGACAAGATAATTTGAAAAGACCTTAAATAAAGATTTAGAAACCTTAGATGAAAATATTTTACTAGTCCGAGAATTAAACACTATTATGAAATAAAAAAAGAAGCTGAGGAAAATCAAGAGAAAAAAGAGAATACTAATCCTTGGCGATATGTGATGATAACATTAGTAGCAGTATTCTTAATAAGTAGACTAATAAACATAATACTATTATCAGATATTAAGCATTCTGCATTTGAGGAGATATGTTTAGGTAATATTCAGATGAGATAATATTATTCAAGTCAATATTTCTCTAATCAATATTAAAATTATTTGTTAAAATTGTATCATATCTATTTTTTATATTTATTTTATAAAGCTATTTTTACAACTGTATGAATTTATCAGAGAGCTGATTTTTTATTTAATACTTTTTTGTTAGGATATATTGATACTAAATTTTTTATTTATAATATTTAAAAGAAGTTAATTTAATTAATTAAAAATTTAGCTAGTTTATTTTTGTTATAAAATTAAAAAAAGAAAAAAAATGTTTAAATTTGTTATTCTGTTTTCCCATTTTGACAGTAGTATTGTCCAGGTTCTTTTTCATTTAGTTTATTCTCGAAATATATTTGGCAATTAATACAGTTGCATGTTTCATCATAGTTTAAGTCTTTGCATAATGTAGTTCCTGTGGCACAATATATTCCAGGTATTTCTTTTGGATTTGGCATATTGCCTTTGTTCATTTCTTCTATGATTTGTGGTAGCATTTTAAATCCTTTTTGAGCACATTCACTTTTGTCTTGAACCATACATTTAGGGCATTGACATTTTTGTAGATTTTCTATATTAAATTCTATCTCAGTCATTATATTCTCCCCTGTCTATTATATTTATTAAACAATTTTATTAAACTTTTTGGATAGATAATACTAATTTTTCTGGTCATAATATTAATTTAAAATTTTAAAATATATTATATTTGATAGCTATTAAAAAGTAATGTTTATTATTGTAGTTTAATATATTAATTAAAATAGTATTTTTTTTGTTCAAAAATTATAAATATTTCTCGTATCATAATTTACATTAGAGCTTTTGAAAATACTTAAGATATTTATATAAATTCTTAAATATAATTATCAATTAAATGTAATTATCAAATATCATTTTATCATATATCATTTTATCAATTTCATAAAAATTAACATAATATCATAAAAAATTATCAATTATCTAAAAAATAACTTAATTTAAAGTTCGTCATATTTATTGTATAACTATATATAGCTATCAAATATGCTAATTATGGCTAATAACTGGGTGTTGTAATGAATACATTTGAAAAATCACAAAAAATTAAAAACAATGATTTAAAAGCTACTGAAAACTTGGAAAATTTTATAGCAACAATCGAAAAAAACAATCCTTCTATTAATGCGTTTTTAGAGGTAAATAAGGAATCTGCATTATCTCAAGCTAAAAAAATTGATGAAAAAATTAAAAATGGATTGAAAGTTGGATCTTTAGCTGGATTAGTGTTTGGAATAAAGGCTAATATAAATGTAGAGGATAGAATAATCTCTGCAGCTTCTAAAACATTGGAAAATTACTATGGGAGTTATGATGCTACAGTTATAAAGAAAATAAAAGAACAAGATGGGATAATTATTGGAATGTGTAACATGGATGAGTTTGCAGCTGGTAGTTCTACTGAAAGTTCATATTTTGGAGCTACTGAAAATCCTGCTGCTCCTGGTCATATACCTGGTGGTTCAAGTGGTGGTAGTGCTGCAGCTATTGCTTCTGAAATGTGTGATATTACACTGGGTTCTGATACTGGTGGTTCTATAAGAAATCCTGCATCTCATTGTGGTGTTATTGGATTTAAACCTACTTATGGTGCAGTTTCAAGACAAGGTCTTCTTGATTTATCAATGAGTCTTGATCAAATTGGTCCTCTTTCAGATAATGTGTCTGGAATTTCTATGGCCCTTGATACGATTGTGGGTTATGATGAAACAGAATGTACTAGTTTAAATCAAAAATTCTCTTCTTTTACTGATATAGCTACTCAAGATCGTGAAAAATTACAGGAAGATGTAAAAGACATGAAGGTCTTATGCATCAATCAATTCAAAGATGTAACTGATGAACATATAAATAAAATAATTGATGAATCAGTTGATAAAATTGGGGACATGGGTGCTGAAGTAGTTGAATCTAGCTTCGATTATATTGATTTGTGCTTACCTACATATTACCTTATAAATTATGTTGAGTTTTTCTCAAGTACAAGAAAGTATGATGGAAGAAAGTATGGTCATAAGATTGAGGATGTTTGTGGTGAAGAAGTACTTAGAAGAATAGAGATGGGCTCATACATATCACAACAAGAATTCAGTGGAAAATATTATAAAAAAGCTTTACAAGCAAGATCACTTATTAGAAATGAAATTAACAAGATATTATCTGATGTTGATCTTATATTAGGTCCAACTGTTCCTAAACTTCCTCATAAAATTGGAGAAAAACTTGAACCAATGGAAATGTATGCTTATGATGTTTTAACAGTTATAGCTAATTTAGCAGGTATTCCTGCTGGAAGTATGAAAGCTGGAGAATATAATGGAATTCCAGTTGGATTGCAGCTTCAAGCTAAGCCAAATGATGATGATAAAATCATTAAAACTATGGCTGCATTAGAATCATTATAATAATAAATTTAACACTATTAAAACAGTTATTTATATTATAATATTTTAATCTTAAAATCATAATTAACCATAATAATTAATATTACTAGTTGAATCATTATGAAAATTGGATTAGTTTATGTTAAAGGAGCTCTTCCAGGATTTGAAGACTTTGGAAACTTACCAACAGATATCGTTAAATCAAATGGGCTGATTAAGGATTCTAATGCTTTGAAAGCTAGTGAAGAGCTTGATGCAATTATAATTCCTGGAGGATCTCTTCTTGAGTCTAATTCTGTTTCAACTGATTTAGCTAATGAAATTACTAAAATGGCTTATGATGAAAAACCAGTTATTGGAATATGTTCTGGTTTCCAATTATTAGCTAATGAAACTGATGTTGGACGAAGATCTCCATGTCCAATTATTAAAAAAGGTTTAGGCTTACTTGATGTTAATTTTTCTCCTTTAATTAGTAATGATCGTATTAATGCTGTTGTATCTGATAATAATAACTCTTTTTTTACAAAAAATATTACTCCTTCTGATTTTATAACTGGTTTTCATTGTCATACTTATGGTAAAATTGAAATTATTGATGAAAATTATGATAATGGCTCTAAAGATGAAAATACTATTAAAAACAATTTTGGAGCTAAACCATTACACTATTCTAAAATTAAACGAATGAACTATGGGGATACAGATTCTTCTATTCTTTCAGGTGTTTCTAATGATAATGGAAATGTTATAGGTACGATGATTCATGGAATACTTGATGAAAACCCTGTAATTGTTGATAATATTCTTGATTATATTGGTGCTAATTATATTGAGCTCGATAATATATTTAAAGTTAATGAAGAACTTAAAAAATTCATAAAAAGTGAATTAGCTATTGATACTGGAATAAATACTAAAAATATAAATAGATGTAATGAATTTAGAAAAATTATTATTTCTTCTATTAATAATAAAATAACTAATTTTAAAGAAACTAATTCTAAAGATATTAATTTTTACAACCTTGATTCTTTTAATAAAGAAATTCCTCCAACTCTTATGATTGGAAGTACTGGTTCTGATTCTGGAAAAACATTTATTGTAAGTGGTATTACAGGAGCTTTAACAAAAAAAGGGTTAAATGTAGCTGTTTTAAAAGTTGGACCAGATGTGAGAGACATAGAACCTTCTCTTTATTTAACAAAAAATAAGATGGAGGATTATTCCTCAATTAAAATTGGTCATATTGGATGGATGGATATTGAAGAAACTTTAAAACGATTAAAAAATTCCAATTATGATTTTGTAATTATTGAAGGGGTAATGAGTGTATTTACTGGTATATTAAATGAAAAAATCCCTTATTCTGGTGCTGAAATAGCTGTATCATCAAATATTCCTATTTTAATGGTTTCTGGAGTTAATAAAGGTGGAATAGAATCAGCAGCTGTTGATTTAGTTTCACACACAAATAAATTAAAAGAACTAGGGATTAATGTTAATGGGATCCTATTAAACAAGGTTTATGATGAAAATATATTTAACAATGTTTCTAAGTTTATAGCTACTGAAACTGGTCTTTCAAAAGAGGATATACTTTATCTTCCTAAGATAAAAATGGATGCTAGAAGTACAACCCCAGAAGTAGAAATAAAATTAGAAGAATTTTCAAAATATGCTTTAAAAACAGTTGAATCATATCTTGATTTAGAAAAAATAGTCAAAATGGCAGATATTCCTGGATTTAAAGGATATTTATCTTTTGATGATATAAAAAAGTTTTTTTAAGTTTTAATTTATTAGTATATTTTCTGATTTAAATATTTTTTATACTTTTTTAATAATTTTTAATAGTTTTTGTAAATGTTTATATATGATGAGAAGATAATATTTATATAACATAAAGAATGTTCGCTATTTATATATTTTTAATTTTTTTTAGTATGAGGATATTTAAGTTTTTTAGATTTTTATAGCAGGTGGTGGTGATGAATTTAGAAAATTTGAGAGGAACACGGAAAATGAAAAATTATTATAGTTTAGTTCGTATTTTTATTCTATTTTCTTTTATAATTTTGTTTTCATTATCTTTAACATGTGTTACTAGTGCTGATTTTGGTGATATTCGTGAAGCTATCGCTGACACTGATCCTGGTAAGACAATAACACTTCAAAATACTACTTATGTTGGTAATGGTTCTCAAATACCAATTACTAAGAGTATTACTATTCAGGGACCTAATGGTCAGTATGCTACACTTGATGCTAAAGGTGAAAGTCGTATTATGAGGACTGGTAATAATACTGTTGTTACTTTTAGGAGGATTATTTTTAAAAATGGTTTTCTTGAAGGCACTGGTGCTGGTTCAGCTATTCGTGCAGGTGGACAAGTAATTATTGAAAATTGCACCTTCCTTAACAATCAAGGAGAATCAGGAACAGCTGTATTTTTATCTCCAGATGCAGATAACTCTAGGATAAACAACTGTATATTTAAAGGAAATAAAGGTATATATGCTGGTGAGGATGATTGGGTTGAAGGTGCTGCTATTGATGTTCATGCAGGGCATGTCAACATTACAAATTCTATTTTTGAAAACAATCAGGCACTTGATACTGGCGGAGCGATCAACTTTGCCATTCAAAGTGTAGGTTCTCAACTGATTAACTGTAATTTCACAAATAACACTGCACCTACTGGTGGAGCAATAAAAATCATCAATACTGATATTCTTATTCGTAATTGTAAATTTACAAGTAACACTGCTAATTCAGGAAGTGCTATTAATATTCGCGATTCTAAAGTCAGATTAGAAAATTCAACATTCATTTTTAACTCAGCAACAAATAACGGTGGAGCAATCTATAATGATTTATCTAACACTTCACGCAATGGCTATTTAAATATTTCTTCTTCGAATTTTATAGATAATAATGCTGTTAATGGCGGAGCAATATTTTCAAAAAACATCTTAAATATTAAAAACTCTAACTTCACAAATAACCATGCAACAAATAATGGTGGAGTTATCTATTCATCCAACATTACAATGCTCTTAAACACGTCATCACTTGTTAACAACTCTGCAACAAATGGAGGAGGAATATACTCAAGTCATTCAAACATAACAGCCAATTATAATTATATAGCTAATAATAATGGTAATAAGTATGTTTATATTACTGGATCAAGCACTTTTATTGATTTATCTTATAATTGGTGGGGTGATAACAATAATCCATTAATTAACCACGTTACTAACACTAGCAGTGTTGTTTTAAGTGATTATTATACTGTTAATGTTAAACTTGTTAGTTTAAATGGTGATTTAGCTACTTTTAATTATTTTTTAACTCTAAAAAATAGTGAAATCTCACTTGGCTCAGATTATTTACCAGCTTTTTATGGTGATTACTATAATGGAACCAACCATACTCGATTTCAAGCTAATACACAAAAAACAATAACCACAAGTCTAAATGGTGACAAGCTATTTAAAGTTAGTGTTGATGACTTTGTAGGATATCTTGTTGTTTTTGTTAATGATATTTATGGTGATGACTTTTATAGTGGTGATTCCTGGGAATCTAGTCTTAAAAGCTTGAAAAAAGCAGTAAATCTTGTAATTGATGGAGGGTATGTTTATATAGCTTCATCAGTTTACAATGGAGTGAATAATACTAATATTCTGATTGATAAGGATTTAAATATTATTGGTGTTAATGATAATGAAGGTTGTGTTGTTTTTGATGGTGAAAATAAATTTAGTATTTTTAAAATCCTAAATGCAGATGTGAAAATTAATAATATTACATTTATTAATGGTAATAGTGATAATGGTGGAGTTATTTATTCTGATAATTCTAATTTAACCATAAAAAACACAAATTTCTTAAATAACACAGCTATTAATTATGGTGGAGCAATAGCCATCAACGGTGGAGGCTATTTTAACCTATCTAATATTAAATTTTCTAATAATCATGCTACTTATGGAGCTGGAATTTACTTAAAAAATACTAATAACTTTAACTTATACTCATCAGTCTTTGAAAATAATACTGGAGGTATTGGTCAATCAATATACCTTGATAAAGATAATAATGGTTTTAATGTTTCATACTCCTTGTTTTTAGATAATGGTAACAATATTGTTTTTTCCAATGGTTCTAACACTGGTTACTTTGATTATAATTGGTGGGGAGATAATAATTACACTAATCACACTAATTTAAAAGTAAATACTTATTATACTGCAACTTTCACTACAAATAGGACTGTTAATACTGTTGTTGGTGATAATTGCACAATATTTTATTCTTTTCACTTAAATAATACAATAAATAAAGGAAACATAAACCTCCTGCCTGATTTTAATGTTTCACTCTACTACAATGATATATTCCTTGATTCATTAAATGTAAAAGAAGATAAAACATTTAAATTCCTATTAAAGCATGTTTATAATAATCTTTCTATTTTTACAAATAATAGGGTGTTCTTTTTAGAGTATTTGGTTGGTAAAGGTAAATTGGAAATTGAAAACCTCACTATATTGGTTGATAAAATTAATTATGCTGATAATATAACTTTAAAGATAGATTTAAAAGATAATTTCACAGGAAAACTAAACATAACCCTAAAGACAGCTAATAGTACTGATAATGATATTTTAACAAGAGAAATAAGTTTTATCAATGGTGTTGGTTATTTTGATTATGTTATTACTTTATTAACTAATGTTTTATTTGATATTCAAGGAACCAATAATGTTGATTACAATGATACTGATAATATTAGTACTTGGGGTGTTGTTAAGTATTATCTTAATATAAGTAATATTATTATTCAGAATTTTAACTATGGTGATGATTTGAATATTAATATTGACTTATATCTTTCTTCTCTTAATCCTAATATTGCCCAAGTATTTAATGTTACTGTTAATGGTGAAACAAGGGAAATAAACTTTATTAATAACTATGGTGTCTGGGTTCATAGAGTAACACAGGCAGGAACAGTAAAATTTAATATTAATTTAGAAGAAGATGATTATTACTATTCTGCAAATAAAAACACTAATAAATTCTTCAACTGCACATTCTATATAGATTCTGTAAATGGTAATAACAGTAACATTGGAACCAGCCCAGATAAAGCTTTCAAGGATTTTAAACATGCATTAAATCTACTTATTAGTGGTGGGACAATATATGCACTAAATGGAACTTATACTGGGGGGAATAATACTAATATAACCATTAGAAAAGATGTAAACCTCTATGGATTAGATAATATCATATTCACCACAAAAAATAATAATATAAGGGTTTTTACTGTAGAAAACGGTTTATTATACATAACTAATATTATATTTTCTGGTATTAATTTTAATGGTGATGGAGGAGCAATATATACAACCAATAAAGGTCGCATTGAGATTATTGATTCTAAATTCATAAATAACAATATTGATGGTAATGGGATAATCTATCTTAATTCAACTGGAAGCCTTATAAACAGAACAGAATTCATTAATAATGCAGCTTTTAATGGAGGAGCTATTTTTATAGAAGGTGACAATAATATTATAGTTTCTTCATCCTTTGTTGATAACACAGCAGAATATAATGGAGGAGCTATAAGTATTACTGGTGATAACAATATCATTGGTTATACTAGATTCTTTAATAATACTGATAATACTTTAAAACAAGTTTATAATGCTGGATATGGTTCTAATCTATCTTTTAATTGGTGGGGAGATAATTTTAATCCTTTAAGTGCTCATATTAATAATACAGGTAGTATAAATTCACTTAATTATTACAAAGTACTTTTTAAAGATCTAGGAAATGGATTATTCTCTTATCAATTAGCTACTGATTATGGAAATTCTGAGGGAGTTTCTAACTTTTTATCATTTAATGGTTCTTTTAAAGATAAAATGTCTCCTATTTCAGATTTGTTTAAAGCCAACACTGATTTAAAAGAAATACTTGTTAATGGTAGTCTTGGTTTTGTAATGTTTAATGTTGATAATTGGAACAATATGATGATTTTTGTCAATGGAACAGGAGGATCTGACACAAATAATGGAACCGACTGGATTATTGCAGTAAAAACAATAAAAAGAGCATTAGAATTAGTTGTTGATGAAGGAACAATATATATTGCAGGAAACATTACTTATAAATCACTTGCTAATTTGAATCAGACTATAGCTAAAAATATTACCATCATTGGAGCTTCTAGTTATAGTGGAGGAGCTATAATCTTAGATGGTGAGAAAAATCCAGATATTAATGTTTTCACAATTATTGATTCAATAGTTACCCTCAAAGAATTGGTTTTCAGAAATATTAATGGAACAGCTATCAATATTCTAGATTCTTATTTAGAATTGTTAAAATGTGATTTCACAAATAGTACAAGTTTTAATGGTTTAATAAGATTAAACAATTCTTACATTGAATTGAATGATACTAAATTTAATCTTATTGATGGAAAAGTGATTAACTCTTTTAAAAGTGATTTAAAGTTTAATAATAGTTTATTTACTGATATTAAAACAAATAATGGTATTATTCATGGTTTTAACACTGATTTAATTTTTAATAATACAAAATTTACTAATATTAATGGTAAAAACTCTATTATTTGTGTTGATATTGGAAATATTAATGCTTTTAATTTAAATTTCATAAATAATAATATTAGTGCTTTTTATCTTAATAATAGTGATTTAAATATTCAAAATAGCTTATTTGAAAATATTAGCCTTAATAATAGTGATATTGGTCTTATTCATGTTGTTAATGGGAATTTAACTGTCAATAATACTGTTTTTAAAACTATTAAAAATGGATTGGTTTTATATTTAAATAATTCTAAACTTATTTTAACAAGTTCTAATTTTATAAATAATGATTTGAAAGGTAATAATCTTATTTATTCAACTAATAGTGAGTTGAAATTTAATAGGGTTAATTTTGTTAGTGATACTACTAATAATAATCTTATTTTTACTAATAATAGTAATTTATATATGAATTCTTGTATATTTGAAAATATTGTTGTTGATGGGTCTGTTATTTTTAATACTCATAGTAGCTCAAATTTTAATAATGTTACATTCTCTAATATCACTCTAATTGATGGAAATATTGTTAGTGATCTTGATGGAGATATGAGCTTTAATAATTCAATTTTTCAAAATATTACTAATGGAACATTATTATATACTAATAATTCAAGTTTTAATATTGAAAATAGTAGATTTAAAAAACTTAAAGGAAACTTACGTGTTGTTGAAAGTGTTAATAGTAATTTAAATGTTACTAACTTGATTTTTGAAGAGATTAATTCAACAGCTAACTTGTTTTATGTTATTGGTGGTGATTTAAGTTTTAAAAATCCAGTATTTGAGGGTATTGTTTTTGAAAATGATTCTTTCTTGTTTTATACTAATAATTCTAATGTGAATATTGATAATTTTGTTTTTAACTCAACTATCAAAGGAAAACTCATTAATGTTCATGGTGGAATTGTAAATATTAATAATTCTGCATTTAAAAGCTTTAGTAACTCTAATATTATTAGCAATAATGGAGAACTCAGTATAATTAATTGTAATTTCACAGATATTCATGTTAATGGTGTTATTTATAATAATGGTGTTTTAAACATCGTTGATTCATTATTTAAAGATATTAGTTCTAATGAAACTGTGATTTTTAATAATGGTTTTTTAGTTGTTTCTGGTTCTGTTTTTGATAATATTGTTTCTGGTGGTGATGGTGGGGTAATATACTCTACAAACACTCTTAATATTGTATTTTCTAATTTTACTAATATTTCTAGTTTTAATGGTGGTGTGATTTTCTTATTAGGGCAGAGTAATATTTCAAAATCTATTTTCATTAATAATAGAGCTACTGGAAATGGTGGTGTGATTTGTACTAATGGTACATCTGGTAATCTAAATATTGTTGCTACTATTTTTGAGTCAAACAATGCGGAAAATGGAGGAGCTTTATTTTTAACACTACCAACAACCATCACAACTTCTACATTTAAAAATAACATAGCTACAAGTAATGGTGGAGCTATTTATTCAACTAATCATTTTACTATTGTTAGTGGGATAATTAGTAGATGTAATGCTACATATGGTAGTGGGATTTATAATACTGGATTTTTAAATTTAAGTAGCTTTAGTTTTATTAACAATAATGCAGTAATTTTTTCTATTGAGGTTGAATCTCCAAGTTTTGCTACTGAAAATGAAAGATTTATAATCACTTCTTTTATAATTAGTGGAGATAATCTTTTAAATGCAATTTATACAACAAACAATAACTTCATTACTGATCGTGGATCTTTTGAAGTTTTGAATAGACTTATTGGGGTGAATATACAGTTAAAATTTGAAGATAACGAATATAGCAGTATAACTGGGTCAGATGGAATAGCTATTTTCATCGTTGTAGCATCAGGAGGAAATCCTACAATGAAATATACAGCTTACATTATAAGCAATGGTAATGTGAAAAAAACAAGTGAAATAAAGAAAATATCATTAAAAACTATAACAAATAAATTAAAAACAATAAATAGCATTGTTACTAAAAAGAATAAAAAGAATAAAAAGATTACTTACACATACAAAAATAATGCAATTAAAACAATTAAAGAAGCCGAATCTGCTAAAAAATCACTCTCTGGATCTCAGAAAAAGAAGCTAAATAAGTTAATTTCAGACACTAAAAAGGCTATTAATAAGATTCAAGTTGATTATGATGCATATATAAAATCTTTGAATAAATCAATTTCTAAAAAAACTGTTTTTGCAGATAAAGCTAAGAAAAAAGCAGATAAAGATAAAACAGCTAATCTTTTAAATGATATTAGCAATGATAAGGTTTTAAAACCAACCAAGAAAAAATCATTGAAATCGAAAGCTAATGATTTAATAACTAAAGTTAATAATATTCCAGTTAAAAGTCTTCATGATAATTATAATAAACAAATAAACAATATAAAAACAGCCGTTTCTGGATTAAGAACTTTTTCTAGTAATAAAACAAAGAATGATTATATATCTAAATTAAAAACTATTAATAGTAATATTGATAATGATGTTTATTTAACTAAAAATGAAAAAACTAAGTTAAAAAATTTATATTCTAATGTTTCAACTAAGATAAATAGTATTTTGGTTCAACTTTCTCCCCCAGCTCCAAATATAACTTATGATGGTGATTTAAAGATCGTTATTTCGTGGAGTGATCTTGTTAAAGCTAAAGTAGATGAAATTATTATTACTGCTATGGTAGTTAGTAAAAAGAATATAACTGTTAATTATTTGAATTATTATTATGAACTTATTAATAATGATATTTCAGATTTAAACTATTCAAATAATAAATACATGGGTTATGAAGTTGGAGAAAGGAATATTACGGTCGATGATGTTGTACAATGGGTTTTACTTTCAAATAATTCTCTTAAAGAGCAATATAAATGGTATTATCAAAATAGTACAACATATAAATTTTTCACTGGGACTAAAAATGTTGTAATATATGATAAAGATAATAATATTGTCTCTAATACAACTACCTATGGTGAATCTTATAATAATTCTTCACATCAAGTTTTAAGGGAAGATTTTTCTATGTATGTACTCCCATCAGAATTTTGTGAAGCAGATAACCCAGAAATCATTAATTTAGCTAATTCTATTAAAAAAAATACTACTGATAAATCTGATAAATCTGTTGCAAATGCAATTCTCAATTGGGTTCAAACACATATTAAATATCAGCTTTATAGTAATACACTTTACGGTGCTTTGGGTACATTACATTCTAAATTAGGCAATTGTGTTGATCAAGCTAGTTTGACAATAGCACTATTGCGTGCAGTGAATATACCTGCTAAATATGTTTCAAAACAAGCTATTTTTGAAAATGCACAGTTAGGCCATGCTTGGCCTGAAATATATTTAGCATCATATAACTCAATTCAACATCCAGATTATTGGGTTTGTGCTCAACCAACATCAAATATAGCATATGATTTAGGTACTCATGCATCTAAAGAAAAAGAGGGAGATTGGTGCACTGTAACTCCTTATAATAATTCATTTTTTGAAGGTGCTAATTATAATTTTTATAAGTTAATTAAAATTGATGGAAAATGGTGTATAGCAATTCAAGATGTCTTGATTAATGAAACATGGATACCTTATTGGAAATAAAAATATTTATTATAATTAATCATGATTATTGGAGGTTTATTATGAATTGTTTATTTAAAAAGTGCTTTGTAATAGGATTGTTTTTGTTGTTAACCTTAGGTTCGTTATCTTGTGTTAGTGCTTCTACTTATGTTGTTAATGAGTCTTGGTCTAATGATGATATTCAGGTTTTAATTGATAATAAAGGATTAAATGTTACTGAGTTGATATTTTCTAAAACTACTGATGGCATTTATAGGGATATTTGTTTAATTATTTACAATTCTATTAATATTGTTTCTAATGAGGATATTTTATTAAATGGAACTGATAATGAGCTTGATTATGCTTTCAATATTTTAGGGCATGATACAACTATCACTGGTTTTAATATTATAGGATATTCTACTGGAATATCTGCTTCATTTTTAGATAATCTTATTTTGTCTAATAATAGTTTTTATTCTAATGATAATGGGATTTCTGTTAGCTGTTCTAATAATGTTAGTATCCTTAATAATAATTTTAGTGGAGATGATAATTCTGATAGTATTTTTATCACTGGTTCTAATAATGTAAATGTTTTTGATAATGATATTCAGGATTCAGGGTCTGGTATTAATATAATGGAGTCAAACAATACACAAATTACTACTAATAATGTTAGTAATACTAAAAGTCATGGAATTTCTATAGATAACAGTGAAAATGTAAATGTTTCTAATAACGCTTTAGATAATAATAGTATTGGAATTTCATCAAATAATGCTAATAATTTAAAGATTAATGATAATAATATTAAAAATAGTCGTAGTGATGGTATTTCTACCTATAAATCTAGAAAAAATAAGATTATTGATAATGATATAGATGATGCTTTCAATGGGATTTCTGTTTATGATAGTGAAGATGTTAACGTTTCTAAAAATAAGGTAAAAAATAGTAAAAATAAAGGAATATCTTTAGATTTAACTAAAAATGCTAAAATAAAATCAAATAATATTAAAAATAGTCAAGATATAGGTGTTTCTTTAGGAAATTCTGAAAATATTAATCTTACTAACAACAATATCACATTCAATGCTGCCGATGGAATTTATATTTCCTATGGAAACTTTATTGGAATCAACAATAACACAATAACAAATAACACTAATTTAGGAATTTCAATAACTAACACAAAAAACACCTTAATTAATACTAATAAAATAATTGGCAATAATGAAGGTATAAATGCATTATACTCTGCTTTAATTGGAATATTCAATAACTCTATAGAAAAAAATAAAGAAAGGGCTATTTATCTTGAAAATGATATTAATAACCAAACCAGTCCTTATTCACCATGTATATTACCAGATAATATATTTTCTGCGATACCTCCTCACATGAAATATTTAAAATATTCTGCTATTATTAGTGAAAATAATATTTCTAATAATGGTTATGGTATCGAAATACATAATTTCAATGCAGCTAAGGTTAATTTTAATATTGTTAATAATAATTATGGTGATGCTATGAGCATTTTTTATTCTAATAATTCTTTTCTTATTAATAATAGGGTTTTCAATAATAAAGGGGATGGTTTGATATTAGGTGAAACCAATATCAATGTTTTTAAGAATAATATAACTAATAATAACGGTAAAGGTATTAGCATTTCAAAATATAGTGCTATTGCTGCATTTCTTAATGGTTCTGAATCTTTCACTAGTACTAATCCATTTAACCCATATCATATATTTAATTCTGATATTTCAAGTATCTATCTTGGTTCTGAAGGTGTCTATTTGAATCTTTCGGGTATTTATTCAGTTTATTCAATGATTAGTGATAATATTGTGTCTGATAATGGTGAGTATGGTATTTTGGTTTTGGATTCTGAAAATTTATGGATTCGTAATAATGTTTTTAGTGGTAATGGTCTTAGCGGTGTTCTTTTGTCTGGTTTTGATGGCAGTGTTTTGTCTGATAATGTTTTTATTGGTAATGGTGTTGGTGTTTCTTTAGATTCTTCTAATGGCAATAATATTTTTAATAATAGTTTTATTGGTAATGTTGCAGGGATTGATGTTGGTTCTAATGATAATAATATTATTTTGAATGTTTTTTCTAATTGTACTGATGATATTGTTCTTAGAGGAAATCGTAATATTATTAGTGGTAATAAATTTTTTAATTCTAAATCTGATAGTATTTCTGTTTATGGTTATCAAAATACTATTAAAAACAACAAAATCAACAATTCTAAAGGTTATGGTGTTTATTTAGGATCTTCTAATAATATTATTTCCAATAATGATTTTGTTAATATTAAATGTGTCTATGTTGGTTCTGATAATAATAGCATTCTACTAAATTCTTTTTCTGGAGGAGTAAATGGTATCATTATTAGTGGTGTTAAAAATGTCATAAGAGATAATAGTATTTCCAATACTAAGTCTAATAGTGTTTCTGTTTATGGTTATAAGAATACTATTAAAAACAACAAAATCAACAATTCTAAAGGTTATGGCATTAGTTTATTTGCTTATGGTAATAATGTGACTTATAATTCTCTTATTAATAATTATAAAAGTTTGTATATTGATTCTGATCAAAATGTTTTTTCTTATAATAATATAATTGGTTCTAAAAGTGATGGTTTGACTATTCTTGGTTTTTCTAATGTTTTTAAGAAAAATATTATTAATGGTTCGTGGTTTGGTTATGGTGTTAAATTACAAGGGAGTTATAATGTTTTTGAGGATAATAAGATATTTAAATTTGGCTGTGGGCTTTATACTCGAACCTATAATTTAGTTTATAATAACCGTGTTGATGTTAAAAATGTAGGTATTTCAGCTAAAGGGAATTATAATTATTTATTTAAAAATAATATTATTAGTAAAAAGTATGCTGTTACAGTTAATGGAAAATATAATGAGCTTGATTCAAATAAAATCACATCAAAAATAGGTATCACTATAAACGGAGATAAAAATAAAATTAAAAATAATCAAATTAAATCTAAAAGTTATGGAATAAGTATAAAAGGCCATAAAAATACTTTATATGCTGATATTATAAGTAAGAATAAGAAATTCGGTGCTCAAATACTTGGACATAAAAACACTATTAAAAAATGCACAATTACCAAAAATAAGGGTCATGGAATTAAAATTATTGGAAATAAGAATATTATTACTCGAAACATTATTAAGTTGAATAAACATCATCAGATAAAGTTATTGGGTGTTGGAAATAAGCTAACTAGGAATAAATTCGGTGTGAAAAAGAATAAAGCAGTACATACTGTTTATTCAAGAAATAATTTTAATAAAAACAAATAAATCATGGTGAATATTAAAATTGAGGTTTATTTTATGAGTTTTGAAAGGTTTCTGTTAATAAAAAAGATCATACATATCATGTTATATAATGTTTTATGAATTTATTTTATTAGGGAATTGTTTGTTATGTTAAAATTTAGGTTAATTTCAATGTTTTTAGTTGTTTTGATGATAATATTATCTTTTATTGTCATTGGTAGTGTCGATGCTAGACCTGATCATTATGTTATAAAAAATGAAAGTGATATTAAATATTTTAAATTTTCAACAAAAAATGTTTATTATGGTAAAAAAGCTACAATTAAAGTTAAATTAATAGGACATGATAATAAACCTGTTAAAAACATGAAACTTTTTGTTAATGTGATTACTACTGGTTCACCATATCCTGGTAAAGTTCTCAATACTATTAAAACTGATTCTAAAGGTATTGCTACTATAAAATATAAACTAACCGAATTTGGTTATAATACTATATTAGTTCAATCTGATGAGATTATTCCTTCTTATGGTGGTGGTGATAATACTGCAATGTGTGATCTTTATGTTTATAAGTCTTTTTTGAAGCAAAGTAATAATGTTTTTGTTAAGAATCGTACTATTGGCATGAAAAGTTATTTTAAGGTTTTTGGCCCTAAACATTCGACTTTTAAGATTTATTATAGGATTCCTAAGGGAGTTAAGTATATTAAACCTAAAATTAAATGTAAAGATTTTAAATCTGCTAAGGTTACTTATAATCGCAAAAAAAGAATAGCTGTTTTGAAGGTTACTAAATTGAAGCCAAAAAGGAGTATATCTCTTAGGTGGAGGTTGTCTGCTAAGTCTGGTAATTATATTCTTAAATCTATTGTTAAAAAACCTAAATCTACAAAATTTAAGGGGAATAATGTTTTAAAGAAAATTAAAGTTTAGAGTTTAAGTTTTAGTGGATTTTTGATGTGTGGAAGTTATAAATTTTATTATTAGTTTATTGGAGGAGTTTCTGATAAGATGGATGAATTTAAGCGAAGTAACTTTATTTTTGCTATAGTTAACGTGATTATTGTTCTTTTGATTTTTATTTTCTTGCCTTCTGTTAGTGCTGTGTCTTATAGTGTTAATAGTAGTATAAGTAAAAGACTTTCTATTAAAGGATATAAGAATAATATTAAAAAAATAAATCATAATGTTCATATGAACTAATAAATATTAAATAATTTAGTGTTTTTTATTTTTTAGTTCTTTTTAGACCTAGGTAAAAGTCATTTTTCAAGAAGAAAATTTTCTTCATTTCCTAAATAAAGGATTTTAAGATAGTTTTCCTTTAGTGGTTTAGACTTTTGACTATCTCTACTTTTATATTATTTAATTATCAATCGATATATTTATATAGCATTAAATTTATAAATTTTATTAAATAAAGAACGCTCGCTTTCATATTAAAATTCATTCCTTTGAGATTATGTGGGTAGTATAGATGATAGAATATGATATTAAATAGAAAAATACAGTTTAATAAGGATAAAATCTTCTTTTTATTCGTACTTTTTTTATTCTTATTGTTATCTGTTTTATCTTTAACTAATGTTTATGGTTATGATTCTGAAAATATCACAGATATTTCTAATATTCCTATTAATAATGATACTATTTCTATTAATAATTATAGTAATGATATTAATAATAGTATTAATGATACTAATACTAGTAATATTAACAATGATACATCGACTTTAATTGATGATTCTACTCATTTAATAGAGGATAATTCTATTTGTACAACTGTTGGTTCTTCCAGCCAATTTAATAGTAGTGGTGTGAGTGGTGCTATATCTATTGCTATAAACACTGGAGCTGTTGTATCTGGTAGTGCTGTTATTGCATCATCTTATAATAAAAATCTTTATAATATGCCTTATATTCTTATTATTTATTCTCCATCTTCTTCATATTCAATAGCTAATAATCAGTTTATTTCAATATATAATGATTATTTTAATTTTAATTATAAATTTAATAATATTAATAGTATTAATAGTATTAATAACATTAATAATGTTTTTGGACTAGAGAATTATGTTAAAGATAAATTTATATTCAATAATTTTATTTTCCAACTTCAAGATGATTATATGGGTTATAATATTTTTGGTTATTTAAATTTTGAAACATTGTTCGATTCTCAAATAACCAATTATCCTTTTAATCCGGGTATTATTTCTGATTTTATTTTTATTATTGGTTCTAATAATCAAGATTCAATTTTAAACATTGATCATCGCTATAATAACTATAATTCTGGTCATATTACCTATAATCGAACTCATAATCAAATTTCAGAGAGAAGTTATGAAAATTATTCTATTAAATTTGATAATATTGATTATAATAACATTTTTGATCTGCTTCCTTATGAAAATATTCCTGAAAGTAGTGATACTGCTAATTATGATAATGAATACAATTTGGTGTTGATATCAAGTTATTATTTTACAGGAAAAGGTATTGAAAGTTTTAATAAATTCATTAAAGCTGTCTCTAATTTTAATTTCAATAAAATGATTATTAGCAATGACTTTTCTAGTATTCCTTTTTTTGAGTCAGTTGATGCTCCGATTTTAACTATTTCATTTTTTGTTGCTATTTTTATAGAACATCATAATAATGGTAAAGAACATTTTAATCATATTTAAAGTAGAATTTTTGATTTTAATCAATTTTACTTTCTTTTTTAGTATTTTAATTTAGTTTTAGCATTATTTTTGTTTTAACTTTATTTATAATACTTATTAATCTAATTCTACTTTAAATTTCTTTTTTTATATTAGTGATTATAGTTATTTTTAGATTATATAATCTTATTTTATATAATTAGTTATATAATTGAATTAAAAATGCTATAATTTATTGATAGATGATTTTAGAATATTTTAGAACTTAATAAATTTTAAAGCTTGAAACAAGCTTCTAAAATTCGAATAAAAATGATTTAAATTATAAAGGGGTTTTTATTATGATAAATAATATTTTAATGAGTGGTTATTATGAATAAAATTATTATTGGAAAAATTAGTTTTATACTATTGATATTTTTGATAAGTGTTTCTTGTGTGTATTCTATGGATGATTATAATGGGCAAGAAACTATAGAATTAGATAATAAATCTAGTGATAATGATTCTTTGAATAATTATGCTGATTTAAATAATTCAAGCATTCCTATATTTATACTTCCTCCTGATTTGTTGATTGATGAAGTGAATAGTTTTAATGAATCTAGTAATGTTATATTAGAGTTTACAATAAAAAAATTCACACAACAAATTTTTGTTGTTTGTGGTAGTAGTCGTCCTTATTTATCATTTGATGTTTTTCTTTCATTTAAGGAAACCAATGCACCACTTCCTAATCAAACTATTAATTTTGCTTTTGGTGATGAGGTGAGATCTTTTATAACTGATGAAAATGGTAAGATTACATGGAATCATTTTTATCCAGATATTTACGGATTTGTAAATTTTCAAATGCTATTTAATGGTTCTACAATAAATAATAATGGATCTATGATAAATTTGGATCCTGTTTCTACACATATTATATATTATATTGCTGAACCTTATAATCACAGAATTTGGCCTACTGTTCCAGGGCCTATTGTTCCAATTTATAGGATAATTGACTTTCCGAGCTCAAACAATTCTGATTCTTTAATTTTCTATAATTCTAATCAAAATATCACTTTTCAGAATAGTTATAAGGAAATTAATGGTAATAATAAATTAAAACATGACAAATATTTTTCAAATGAAATAAATAATAATACTAATACTAAAATTAATAATAATATTAGTGAGAATAAATCTTTAGAAAAAACAGTGAATAATAATTTAGGATTTTTAGATAATTATGAGTTTTTTGATTATTTTAGAATCTATTTTGAAAACTTATTTGATTTTATAAAAAATCTTTTCAATGATTTAATCAATGATTTGAACGGAGTATTTTCTTATTTAAAGATTTAAATATTCTTATTTTATATTTATTTATTTTTCATTTATTTTCTATTAACTATAATGGGTATATAAATGTTTAAAAGTGGAAAGGAGTTAATAACATTAATAAAGTAAATTTTGATTTAAATTAATAATGATTAATATTTTAATGAGTGGTTATTTATGAATAAAATTATTATTGGGAAAATTAGTTTTATATTGTTGATATTTTTTATAAGTGTCTCTTTTGTGTATTCTACCGATGATTATAATGGACAGGAAACTTTAGACTTAGATGATAATTCATCTAATAAAGATATTTCTTATCCTGATTTAAATTCTTCAAATGGAAGTGAAATAGTTAATTTAACATTATTTAATCCAGTTTTACAAATAGGAGTTGGTTGCCATCCTATCAAATTGATTAAACCAATAGGATTAGGTTGCCATCCTTTTCATGTGTCAAAATTGCCTACTAAGATAACTCCTATCCATTTTTCCCCTAATTTCATAATTCAGGGCAATTTAAACTCCAATTTGTTTCTTATTAATTCTAATCAAAATTTTATTATTGAGAACAATCTACAATTTAAACATAATAAACACAATAAACACAATAAAAATAATAAAATGAAAATTATTTATAAGAATGATAATCAGAATATAAAAGAGATTGAATCTGTAAAACGTGGAATAGATAAAAGTGAGGGATTTTCAAATATTCCAGAATCATTTTTTAATCTATTTAGATTTTCTTTTGAAAATTTATTTAATATTGTAAGTAATTTTTTTAATAACTTAAAAACTGATTTAAATGGGGTTTTGTTGTATATAATAGAGTTTAGTTAGAATATAATAGTTTCTTGATGTTATCTAAATTTTGCTAGATTATCTATTATTTTTATTTTTAATTAAATATAATAATAGTTTGTAGATTAAAAAAGTAAAATAAGCTAAAAATAGTAGATTAATTAAAAATAATTTATTAAAAATATTCTCAAAATTAAAAATATTCTTGATATGTTGTATTAGATAATAATAAAGATTTTAAGATTAAAAAAGTCTTTTATATTTTTTAATCTTTTAGGTATTCTTCTATAAC